>VFZQ01000355.1 GCA_016871135.1 Acidobacteriota bacterium
CGAAGTAATCTCCTTTCCGCCGGGCGCGAGGGGGACGTTGAAATCCACGCGCATAAAGACAGTCTTGCCGTTAAGGTTCAGATCACGAATCGAGAGTTTTGCCATGGGGATAAAACAGGAGGGTTAGAATTCTGATCGTACCACGTCGAACATCATTTTCACGCCGGTTTGGAACTGATCGAGCGGGATTCGTTCTTCGTCGGAGTGCATCGTCGCGACCATCTGCGCGGTCAGAATCATCGGCGTGAAACCGTAAGCGGGAAGGCCCCGGCGGCGGAACTTCGGCGCGTCGGTGGAGTAGGGAACCATCATCGGCGTGACTTCGGCGGAGGGGTGATGTTTCTTGATGACCTTTGCCAGAGTTTCAAACAGCGGCGTCGAGAAATTCGATGCGCCGGTGTCGTCGGGATGGGAGAGTTCTTCCACCGTCACATTCGGATCGTTGATGCGCGCGCGCATTTCGCTCACGAATTCCGCGGCGTTGACGCCGGGCTGCAGGCGACAGTCGAGCGTCGCTTCCGAGGTCGACGGAATGACGTTGACCTTCACCGGTTCGCCGACGCCGGCTCGCAGCGTTGTCAGCGTGATCGTGTTTTTCTGAATGGCGTTAGTGAACTTGTTGGGGTCCATCGCACCGCCGGTGGCCGCGAGCATTTGCGCGATGACGGGATGCGGTTTGCCCTTTTCCGGTGCGGCCAGAGCCTTCTCGATCGCCTTGAACAACGTCATGTTCGCATTGTCGGGAATCGGCTGCGAACCGTGCGCGGCGGGGCCTTTGGCGCGAAGCCGCAGCCACACGTTTTGCTTCTCGGCCACCGAAATGCCGAAGACGAGTTTGCCTTTGCGCAGAATGTCGCGCGTGCCGAAGCCGCCTTCGTCGAGCACATATTCGGCGTCGAGTTGTTCGGGGTGATTCTCGATCATCCATCGCACGCCGAGGTCGCCGCCCGTTTCTTCATCGCACGTCGAGAAGAGAATGATGTCGCGGTCCGGCGTGAGGCCGTACTTCTTCATCGTGATGAGCGCCATCAACTGCATGACTCCGATGCCTTTCATGTCGAGGGTGCCGCGGCCCCAAACCCAGCCGTCCTTCACGAGGCCGGCGAAGGGATCGATTGACCAGGCGGCGCGATCGACGGGAACGACATCGAAGTGGTTCATCAACAGCAGCGGCTTCTTTGCCCGGTTCTTGCCTTCCAGACGCGCGATGAGATTGATCTGTCCATTGGGCCCGGCTTCGTAGAGTTTCGCCGTGATGCCGACGGCGGCGAGTTCCTTCTGAAACAACTCCGCCGCGGCGCGCGTGTTGGCCGGCGGGTTCATGCTCGGAGTGCGGATGTAGCGCTGGAAGATGTCGATCGATTGCGCTTCGACGGCTTTCCAGTCTGGCTCGGCGGCTGCGAGCGCGGCGCAGAACAGGGGGATTGCGAGTTTCATTTTTCGGACTCCGGAAGATTGGTGAGCGGAACGTTTCGGTTGGCCAGCGCGAAGGCTTCAAGCAGCGCACCGGCGGCGGGGCCGAGCAACGGCGCGACGAAGGGAAAGTCCTGCATGCGGCGTTGAAAAGCAGTGGTGAGAATGCGGCTGCGCCAAACGTTTCCGATCGGCGAAACCTGACGCGGGTCGTCGAGTTGTTGGCGCACCGCGTTGGTGAACATAGCAAGCGCTTCGGCGGTTTGATCGAGGATTGCGATCGCGATTTCGTCGCCCGCTTCGGCTTCGGCGGCGACTAGTTTCGCAAGCGTCGCGATTCGTTTACGCGGCCAGTCGGCGGTGTAAAACATGTGCAGCATTTGGTTGGCATCGGCGGCGCCGGTGGCCGCGAGCATTTTCTCATGCAGCGTTGTCGACGGACCCCAGCCTTCGTGTTGCTTCAAAACGGCGCGCAGCGCTTTGCGAGCGATGTCGTAGCCGCCGCCTTCATCGCCGAACGCGTATCCCCAGCCGCCCGCGCGAACGGTTCGGCCCGATGCATCGCGGCCGAAGCTGATGCTGCCGGTGCCGGCGACGGTGATGATACCGGGGCCTCCGGCGGTTGCGCCGGTGAGTGCGATGCGCGCGTCAGTTGTGACCGAGAGCGATTCGACCTGCAATATCTCGCGCAGGATCTGTTCTTTGTCGGCGGGGCCGCCGCTGAAGCCGAGACAGGCCGCGCGAAAGGCCGGGAACTCGCCGCCGCATGCCGCGCGGACGCAGCCGCCGATGACACGAATAAATTTCTCGCGGCCTTCGGCGGCCGATTGCACGTGATTGCAGGGGCCGTCGTTGCCGCGGCCGAGCACGCGACCCGATGCATCGGCAACGAGCGCGGTTGTGCTCGACTGCCCTCCGTCGACGCCGAGGAAGAGCTCCTTGTTCATTTGGGCAGCGCCTCGAATTCTTCTTTGGGCAACAGGCGGTAGAGATGACTTCCGCCCCGATCGGCGATCTCTTGAACGCCCCAGACCTTGCCGTTCAACTGGAGATCGTCGAGCCCATAGTCGTCGGGTTGGAGCAGAATGTATTGCACGTTTCGGCGGAGCAGTTCCTCGACGGCCGCTCGGCGCATTCCTTGGTAGGGAGGAAGCTCTTCGGATTCGATTGTGGTTTTCGGCTTGGTCCAAGCGCCGTTCGCGGATCGTAATTCGACATGATAGCCCTCCCAGGATTGGTCGTTGGCTTGCAGAAGTTCGACGGCGTCGATCGATTCCTCGCGCCCGAAATCGACTTCGATGTACATGCCGTTGTAGCGGCCGTGATCGGTAAGCCATCGTGTCGCGAACGAGTTGTCGAAGGCCTTTTGCACTTCGTGGAGGGTGGGCTTGGCGCGAAGCCTCCAAAGCGGTGCGCGCTTCACTTCCGCGCTTCGATTCCAGATACGCATTTCACCGACGCTCCACTGGCTGCGGGAATCGTCACGATTTTGCACGACGCGGATTGCCTGGGTCTTGACCGCGGGCACACGCAGCCGAAGCCGCATAACGGGATGGCGCTCTTTGATCAACGCGGTGAGAAAGATGTCGCGGAGGCCGTTGCCTTCGGCCGATTGGAATCCTACAAGATAATTTGTGGTCGTGTAGGCTTCGGGAACCTGGCTGAAGCCTAGGACGCGCCGGCCTGGCGGAACGAGCTGTTCCATGGTGCGCGCGATCGCATACGTGCTCAGGCGCGCGTCGAGAAATTCTTCCTCGCTCTTGATGCGCAAGGCCTGGCGCCACGGCCACTTGTCGAGCCGCCACGCGTAGTGAACCGAGTAGCGCGGAATCGCGACGGGGAGGCTCAGTACGACATGCAGGATCGCGATGACCGCCGGGGCGAAGCGAATGGATGCCAGAGGGAGCGTCATTGCGAGTGCGGCGAAGGGTAGGGCGGGAATCAAGAAGCGTGTGCCGATGTTGGATGGGTATGTGGCGAGGAAGAAGAGAGCCGCCAGCAGCAGGCGGCGGCCAGCGGGCGTTCGGAGCGACAACAACGCGATCGGCGCGAGAAGGAAAACAGGGCCCAGAAGGCCGGTGAGTTGCGCGCCATAGACCGTTACGTCGAGCGGCCAATCTTTCCAAGAAGGAAGCGTATATTTCGCGAGTTGGGCCCGGTAACCGATCTCAAACCAGTACTGCATGTAGGGGTTTGGAAACCAGTGATTAAAGAACGGTGCGAGCGGATTCTGCCACCAGACGACGTTCTTGACAACCCACGGAAGGATCGAGACGGCGCTGCTTGCCGCGACGATCAGCAAGGGTCGAAACACGCGTGCGCGATAGACCCAGGCCAAGTAAAGGGCCGTCAGGAAGAGGGCGGGGAAGAGCGTGTACTTGATCGCATAGGCGAAGCCGGAGAGCACGCCGGCGAGCACGACGAGGCCGTGGTTGTCAGGAGCTTGTTCGATTTCGTTGAGCACGGTGAACAGCGTGAAGAGCAGACACGCCGCCGCGACGTCGTTATAGGCGCTGATGCCGTCGATGCCGACAACCGGAGAGGCGAACACCAGCAGGGCGGCGGCGATGCCCGCGAACGGTTGACCGATGCGCCGTCCGTAACAGACCATCAGCCACGGCAGCGCGATCAGAAAATTGAAGTGCATCAGCGCGGCCGCGGAGTGCCGGCCGACGGCATACGCGCCGAGGAAGATCATCTCCATGCCTTGCGACAGCGCCGCATACATGTTTGTCGTCACGGGATGCAGCGCGTGCTCGCGGTAGGATTTGGCGACTAGGCCGAGGTGATAGGACGAGCCGTCTGGGCTGGCTTCGGGCGCCATCGCGTTGCAGAGATAGAGCAAGAGAAAAGGCACGCCGCAAACGGCCGCTATCCGTTTCGCCGTCTTGGGAAGCGCGGGCAGTTGGCCGGCGGGCAGTTGTAACGCTCCCATTCGAATCGCGGCGAAGATGATGACGATCGCGGCGCCGACAATGACGCCTCGGTGGTAGAGATGGAGGATTCCTAGCGCGAAGATCAGGAGCGAATAGAGCGCGGATCCCGCGACGAACCAGAGCGCGGGCGATTCGTCACGAGAGAATTGCACGCGCAGCCGTTTGAGGAGAATCGCTCCGAGGGCGATGCAGGCGCTTGTTGTCAGCAGCCATCCAAGCAGAATGTAGAAGACCGCGGGCATCGATTACTTTCGCTTCTCGAAGCCGAGTTCGGCGAGGATCATGCCGAGTTTCACGCCGTCGGTGGCAACGAATACCTTGTCGAGTTCGAGCCGGACTTCGTTCTCGCCGTTTGTCTGAAGCAACTCCGGAGCGACATCTTTTTGGAAAACGAAATCGCCGGCGGCCTTGTATGTCGTGCGGCCCAGCAGTTTGCCATTCAACAAGACGCTGAGCGTGACTGGCATGAGCGATTGGTGGCTCTGGTGAGGGAATGCGCCGCGCGCGCGGAAGCGTATGTTATCAGTCGCCGCGGTATTCAGGCGGAGCGTCGGCTTGGAGTTGGTCCAACGCCAACTCTGGCCGGGCGGCGCATCGAGAAAATCAGAGATCAGGTAGGCCGGCGTGCGCGGGTTGTCGAACACCAGAAACGCCTGGAGGCCTTCCGGGTCGGGGCCGTGAGACGTGGGTCGCTGCTCGGGGACCGGGTAGGAATCGGGAAGCGGCGTGCATCCGGTGATCATCAGCGCGATTGCGACGACGGCGAACTTCACGCCTGCTTGTCCTCGGCGTAGCAGAGTTCGCTCATCCGGCAGTTGGCGCAACGCGGTTTGCGAGCCACGCACGTCTCGCGGCCGAAGTGGATGATCTGGTGCGAGAAGGCGATCCACTTTTCCTTAGGCAGAATGTCGATCAAATCGCGTTCGATCTTAACTGCGTTGTCTTCGCGCGTGAGGTCGAGGCGGTTGGAAATGCGGGTGACGTGGGTGTCGACGACGACGCCGCTGGCGATGCCGAACGCCGTGCCGAGGACGACGTTGGCGGTCTTGCGGGCCGCGCCGGGCACGGTGAGGAGTTTGTCTATGTCGCGTGGGATCTCGCCGTTGAAATCGCGGAGTAACGTCTTGGCCGCGCCGACGACGCTTTTCGCCTTGTTGTTGAAGAATCCAGTGGAGCGGATGTCCTGCGCGAGGACCTCGGGCTTGACGGCGGCGAAATCGCGAATTGTTGGATACTTGCGGAATAGGCCCGGCGTCACTTTGTTCACGCGCTCGTCGGTGCACTGCGCCGAGAGAATCGTGGCGACCAGAAGTTCCCACGCGTTTGAGTGGTGCAGCGCGCAGGTCACGTTCGGGTACAACTCATCCAAAATGTCCAAAATTCGCTGTAGCCGAGCCTGTTTTTCCGACTTCGTGCGCGGGCGCTTCATGAATTTCTCATGGTAGCATCGCGCATCGCCGCGGGCCTGATTCTCGCGATTCTTCTTTACACGGCGCTGCCGGGAACCTTTCTTTTCGACGACTATTCGCTGTTTGGCGAAGCACCCGCGATCGCGCCTTGGCTGCAACCGAGACCGCTCACGTATTTCACTTTCGCGTTCGACAAGGCGCTTTGGGGTCAGAATGCCCTGGGCTTCCGGCTGACGAATCTGCTGATTCATTTGGCGGCGGCGTACATGCTGTATCGGATCGTGCGGAGGTTGTTCTACGAACGAGTCGCGCTTGCGGCGGCGTCGATATTCGCGATCCATCCGCTAACG
>VFZQ01000356.1 GCA_016871135.1 Acidobacteriota bacterium
ACTCGCCGTGGGACTCGCCGGCGGTTTCGAAACGAAGCATTAACCTTTTATTGTCTCAGATGCGGTAAGCGCCTCGCGGCGGCCTGCCGCGCCCATCTCGCAATGGCCTGGTGAAGCGCGTCCTTGGAAACGGGTTTCGACAAGTGATCGTCCATTCCCGCCTCGCGGCATCGCGCAAGATCCTCCGGAAACGCCGCCGCCGTCAACGCGATGATTGGGATATTGAAAAGCCCCGGTTGCTTGCGAATGTAGCGAGTTGTTTCGTAGCCGTCCATCTCCGGCATTTGGCAATCCATCAAGATCAAGTCGTAGTCCTGTTCGCGCAACCGCTAGATTCCCTCCAGGCCATTTTTCGCCACACCAACGCTACAACCAAAACTCTCTAGCATCTTTCGAGCGACGCGCTGATTGACCTCGTTGTCTTCGACCAGCAGAATGCGAGTTCCATCAAACCGTTGCTCCTCGCCGGGGAACGGAATTTCCGGGACGCGTAATGGTAGTGT
Source organism: Acidobacteriota bacterium (assembly GCA_016871135.1). Taxonomy (GTDB): domain Bacteria; phylum Acidobacteriota; class Terriglobia; order Bryobacterales; family Bryobacteraceae. The sequence continues at coordinate 504 of VFZQ01000356.1, forward strand.
TGTTCCAGCAAGTGCTGCCATCAATTCACGCGACTTGACCGGATTTGTTAGAACCGCCGCACCCGCGAAGCTGGCGCGCCGGTCGCCCGCCAGCACAATCACCCTTCGCTCCGGAGTTCCGTTCGCAAGGAAGTAGCTCGCTTCGTCGAAGATTACCGGATCCGCCGTCTCCGCAATCGTGACTCCCGCCAGCTTCAGCATACTTTCAACTACCTGCCTCGCCGATCCAGGTTGCATCCGGATCGCGCAGGTTGCGGGAAGTTCCGGCGAATCGCCGGCTTCCGCGGGGGCGATCGAAATCGTGAAACCGAACGCCGAACCCGCGCCTGCTTCGCTCGACGCGAAAAGCCGCCCGCCCAGCCGTTGGGCGAGTTCGGCTGCGATCGCCAGACCCAGGCCCGTGCCGCCAAAGCGCCGCGATGTCGATGAGTCCGCTTGCGTGAAGCGTTCGAACAGGGTTCCGATCTGTGCGGGTTCGATGCCGATGCCGGTATCTCGAACGACGAAGCGAACCGCCGTTGGGCGAGGCAGGTCGACGTCAATGGTTACAAATCCGCGCGGAGTGAATTTGATGGCGTTACCGAGCAGGTTTAGGATCACTTGCCGTAACCGCCCCGGATCGCTCTGAATAACGCGCGGCACGGACGGAGACACGCGGACTCCGATCACCAGCCCCTTTTCCGCCGCGCGAGGTTCCAGTAAATCCGCGGTGTCTTCGACCAGTTGCGCGATCTGGAATTCGGCCGATGCCATCTCCAAGCGCCCCGCCTCGATTTTCGAAAAGTCGAGAATGTCGTTAATGATGCCTAGCAAAGATTCGGCGCTGTTCAGGATCGTCGCGATCATTTCATGTTCTTCGGATTGCAGCGGACTCTCCAGCAGCAGCCTCGCCATGCCAAGAATTCCGTTTAGCGGCGTGCGAATTTCGTGGCTGACGACGGCGAGGAAATCGCCCTTGGCGCGGTTGGCGTGTTCGGCTCTCTCCTTCGCCGCGGCCAGCGCGGTTCGCGCCGTCTCAAGCGCCTGCAGTTGCGCTTTCGCGGCGGCTTCGGACCGGCGTTCGGCCGTATCGTCGCGACAGACGCCAAATACCGCAAGCGGCGCGCCGAAAGTGTCGCGCTGGATCAGCGCGCGTCCGACGAAGTGTCGAGTCTCGCCGCCAACAATCGCTTCGTATAGGAGTGAGATGTCTCCTCGTTTTTTCTTACCACTGAATAATCCAGCGCCAAACCGACGGCAATCGGTGGGCCGGACGATGGACTTGAATCGCTCCGCGGAAACCGGTTTGGAGGCGTCCATGCCATGCAGCCGGTACATGTCCGCATCCCACCAAACGGTGTCGGCGGGAAGATCCCATTTCCACGTCGCCATTCCCGCCGCCTGCAGCGCCAATTGCAGACGCTCGGAAACTTCGAGCGCTTCCCGTTGCGACTGCCACCTCTCGGTGACATCCTGCATCGATCCGTAGATCCGCACGCAGACTCCGTTGTCGAGTTCCGCTTCGCCCGTGAGCCGGACTCGCAACTCCCGGCCGCGCGCCGTAACGAATGGGACTTCGATATCGAACGGCTCGCCGAGTGTTTTGGCCGCTTCGAGGGTCGATGCCAGCAGCGCGCGCGCCTCAGCCGGATAGAAGTTGAGAGACGACTCTCGCGTAATATCAAAATCCTCGGCCACTTCGTGGATACGATACATTTCGCATGACCATCTTGCTTGAAACGGTGTGTAGGCGACCTCCCATCCGCCGATGCGCGCTGTTCTTCCGGTTCGTTCCAGCATGGCCTGCTGGTCCAGGCTCCGAAGCTCTGCGCTCTTGCGATTCGTGACATCCTGAATCGAGCCGAAAATGCGGACGATCCTTCCGTCGTGTCGTTCCGCCTCGCAAGTTACGCGAACCCATACCTCATTCGACTTGGCTGTGACCATCCGGAGTTCCAAGTCAAACGGCGTGCCATCGGCTCTTGCTCTGTCCAAGGCATCCCCGATCGTTTTCCGTTGATCGTCTTTGTAGAAAGCCAGGGCCAGATCCCGTGTAGGCACAAAGCCGTCGGCGACTTCGTGGATTCGATACACCTCCGACGACCATCGAACCGCACCGGTTTCCAAATCCGATTCCCACCCTCCGACCCGCGCCACGCGCCCGGTCCGCTCCAACAGTTCCTGCTGCTCTCGAATGCGCAACTCCGCCGTTTTCCGATCCGTAATGTCGGTGGCGAGAATGACATAATTTAGCAACTCGCCGGCATCGTTTCGAATCGCCCGGATTTCGTGATAGGACCACGCCGCCCGTCCGCATTTCGTCCGGTACATTGCTTCGCCGGTGAATGTCTCGCCGCTCAGCGCCGTTTCGCGCGCGGCTCGGAAGTGTTCCAAGTCCGCCGGTGCATTCGCAAGCAGCTCGGATGGATTGCGCCCGATGGCGTCGTCGACGGTGTAGCCAGTCGCCTTCGTAAAAGCAGGATTGACCCAGACCATCTTCCGATCCGGTCCGCAGATAATGATCGACGTCTCGGTCCGCTCGGCCACAAGCGCGAGCAAGCGAAGCTGTTCGCTGTCCTGGCGATGCCGCGTAATGTCGCTGCCGACCATGTCGATTCGCTTTCTGACTCCCGGCGCCGACTTTGCATTCCACCGCGTCCAGAAGCGTTTCCCCGACTTGGCCACACACTGTACGTCGAAGTCGTGAACACTTTCGCCTTCCAGCGTCGAGGCGAACGCAATCGCCGTCCGGGCGCGCTCTTCGGGTGCGACAAACTCGAGGACGTTCCTGCCCATTACCTCTTCCAGCGTCAGTTCGAATGCCTGCATCACGACTTGATTTGCGCTGAGCACCGTTCCCGCGGGATCGAAGGTCACGAAAAAGTCCCTTGTGCTCGAAATTACGTCGCTGAGGCGCTGCGCGATCTGCCGGCTCTCGCGAATGCCGCGGCTCTCGCCGAGCAGGGTCGCGCACGTCTCGACATACGGAGCAAGCCAGTCCGCCAACGGCCGGTCGTACCCGCCGGGCCGGTTGGCAACGCAGATCATGCCCGCTATGACCTCGCCCGATCGCAGCGGCACGCCGAGCAGACTCCGGGTTGCCGGAAGACCGCCCGGATTGGCCTCCAATACGATCTCGCCTGCCAGAATCTCTTGCCGATACCTATTGGACAGCCGCCGGCAGTCTTCTTCGCCAAAACCGATCCTGGCGGAATGAGCGCGTAGCGCAACACCGCTTTTTCCGTCCTCGCCGCCGACCCATTCTGCGATGAAGCCGTGTTCGCTTTCCGTCAAGTCGAGGAGCGTCTCCAGCATGCCTTGAATCGGCCCCTCCGGATCTCTGGCGGTAAAGTACTGTCGCTGTGCGGTCCGAATTCCCCGGTGGAGTTGTTCCAGTCGGTGCTGCTCCGTGTTGTCCCGAAGCGCGACATGCAGCGTGTCCGTTCCCCTGATGGCTTCCGCTTCGAGCCATCGCGCCAGCTTTCCCGGCCGCCGTATGCACAAACGATCCCGCACCGCTCCGCTCGCCAAAAATGCACCGAGCGCCGGACCGCCCGCCATCGCGTCTCCGTGCCGCAACGGTTCATCGAGAAGCGCCCGGGCTACGTCGCTGGCGAACAACAAACGAAGCCCCGCAGGGAGTATGTCGAAGACAAGTTGGCCGACTTGGAACCGCGCTGAGAATTGAACCGGCGTCATTTTGCGTCTGCGATACAGCCTTGTCGTGCGGTTACCGACTCGAGGTCCGCTCGACCGAGTGTATCCGAAACCCGTTGGGCCAAAAGTACTACCAGCTTCGCGTTTTGCAGGTATTGCTGCGCACGATTGCGAGCCCGGCAATCGTTTCCAGAATTGTGCCGGCACAGGTAAGCCTGCGCGGCTGCTTGCCTGACGCGGGAATTTGCCCTGGATAGACATGCGCGCCAGCGAGTACGTCGAGACCTACACGCCTTTTGCCACAGACCGTTTGCGGCCAGGGGGCGTCCGCACTTGTCGCCGCATTAGCCGAACACAGGATTGCCCAGTGCCATACCGCCGAGGCCGATCTCGAGGACCATGCAGAATCCGTTGTGGGTCGCGTTCCACTCCTTCACTTCACGAGCGACGGAATCGCGAGCGTCAAAGATGAAGCGTGGAACTTGCCTAAGACCACGGCGATAACGACGACGGAGGTCCGCAATTCTCGACGAAGAGTTCATGCGTCGTTTTCAGGATAGTATCGATAGCATGAATCGCCGCCTCTTTCTGCAATCCTCGTTCGGCTCAGCGCTGGCTTTCACGCAGCCAAAGCGTCCGAACATTGTCCTCATCATGACCGACGATCACGGTTCCGGCGATCTCGGCTGCTATGGCTCGACCGATATCAAGACGCGAATATCGACGCACTTGCCAAAGACGGATTGCTCTTTAAGAACTGGTACTCCAATGCCGCCATGTGCGCGCCGGCCCGAGCTGGATTGATGACCGGACGGCATCCGATCCGCGCCGGCGTTCCGACCAACGGCCCGGAACTGCCTTCGAGCCAGAAGACGATCGCAACGTTGCTGAAGGCGAATGGGTACACGACCGGGCTTGTGGGCAAGTGGCATCTCGGCACGGCGCACTCGCATAGTCCGCTTGATCACGGTTTTGATGCTTTTTATGGTTTCCATGCGGGATGCGTCGACTTCTACTCGCACCGCTATTATTGGGGCGAACCAGGCCGCGTCAACTTCCACGATCTCTATCGCGGCCGCACCGAAATTTTTGAGGATGGCCAGTACCTCACCGAACGGCTTGCCGCCGAGGCAAAGCAATTTATCCGCGGCGCCGGCGCGAAGCCGTTCTTTCTCTTTCTCGCTTACAACGCGCCCCACTATCCCATGCACGCGCCACCGAAGTACGTCGGTCGCTTCAAACACCTGCCAGAAGAGCGCCGCATGTACGCCGCCATGATTAGCGCGGTCGACGATGGCGTGGGCGAAGTGCGTGCGCTGCTCCAGGAACTGCGCCTCGATCGCGACACTATCGTCTTCTTCACCGCCGACAACGGCGCGACCACCGAACCGCGGGCGGGACTGGCCGGCAAACCCGCGACTGCCGGCTACAATCGCGGATTCAAAGGGTTCAAGTTCAGCCTCTTCGACGGCGGAACCCACGTGCCCGCGGTGATGTCGTGGCCGGGCCAGATTCCAGCCGGCCGCACGACTTCGCAAATCGCCGCACACTACGACTTCGCGCCGACCATGCTCGCCGCGGCCGGACTTCCCGCCATGCCCGGCGATCACTTCGATGGCGTTAATATCTGGCCCGCCATCAGCAAGGCCGAAGTGATCGAGCGCAGGCCGCTGCACTGGCAGAACGCCAAACAGCTGGCCATCCGCAAGGGCCAGTGGAAGCTCACGTTGAACGGTTACACGGCCGATGGTACGCCGAACGGCCGTAAATCGATCGAAGGAGAAGACGCCGTTTTCCTCGCAAATCTCGAACAAGACCCTGGCGAATCGCGAAATTTGCGCCGCGCGCATCCGGACATCACGACAGATCTTGAAGCCGAACTAAAGACCTGGCTGGAGGCCATACAGAAACTTGCGCCAAAATCCGATTAAACTAGGAGATCCGCGCCCATGCCGTCCCGAAA
>VFZQ01000357.1 GCA_016871135.1 Acidobacteriota bacterium
CGACGTCATGCTTGTGTGCATTTATTATAAAGCAGCAAACTAGCGGTTTTCCTCGTCGATCTCGTCGAGCCAATCCGGGCGTTTCAAGACTTCGCGGGGACGGCTGCCATCGGGAGGTCCGATGATGCCGTCGCGGTACATCATGTCGAGGATTCGCGCGGCGCGGCCGTAGCCGAGGCGCAGCCGGCGCTGCAAAACGCTGGTCGACGCCTTGCCGAGTTCGCAGACAACGCGGACGGCATCCTGATAACGCGGATCCTGTTCGCCGCTGAACTCCTCCCCTTCCCCTTCTTCTTCACCGTCTTCGTTCGGCGGCGCCATGAGGAAGCTCTGATCGTAGTCGGGCTGCGCTTGTTCCTTCCACTTTTCGACTACCGCTTCGGTTTCACTCTCGGTGACGTAGGCGCCGTGAACGCGGGTGAGACGGGCCGTTCCAGGCGGGAGATACAACATATCGCCGCGGCCGAGCAGGTGTTCGGCGCCCATACTGTCGAGGATGGTCCGCGAGTCGACGCGCGTGGCGACGCGGAAACTGATGCGCGCGGGGAAGTTGGCCTTGATGAGGCCGGTGATGACGTCGACCGACGGACGCTGCGTCGCAAGGACCAAATGCATGCCGACCGCGCGCGCCATTTGCGCAAGACGGGTGATCGACTCCTCGACGCCGGCGCGTTCGAGCATCATGAGATCGGCCAATTCGTCGATGATGATGAGGATGAACGGCAGCGGGCGAAGTTCGTCGAGTTCGGCCGTCTCTTGGTCATTGGCGAATAGATCGCGCGGCTTGGAGAGGATGTCGCGCACCTTGCGGTTGTACTGCTCGATGTTCCGAACACCTTGCGCGGCGAGCAACTTTAGGCGCCGTTCCATTTCGAGCACCGCGTTGCGTAGCGCGTAGGTGGCCTTCTTGGGATCGGTGATGACGGGCGTCAGCAAATGAGGGATGCCCTCGTAGAGCCCGAGCTCAAGCCGCTTGGGATCGACCATGATCATGCGCACATCGTCGGGAGTCGACTTATAGAGCACCGACATGATAAGCGTGTTCAACATCACGCTTTTGCCGGAGCCGGTCGAACCGGCGATCAGCACGTGGGGCATCGATTCGAGCGACGCCACTTTGATACGGCCGCTGATATCCTTGCCCAGCGAAATCGTCAGCTTCGACGAGGAGTTGTGAAACTCCTCCGATTCGAGAATCTGGCGAAGGCTAATCACTTCGCGCTTTCGGTTGGGAACTTCGATACCGACGGTGGGCTTGCCAGGAATGCGGTCGATCATCACGCTTTCGGCTTGGAGCCCGAGGCAGAGATCCTCCGAAAGTGTTGTGATGCGGGCCACCTTGATTCCCGCCTCGGGCTTGAATTCGAATGTCGTCACAACCGGTCCGGGGTTGATTTGGACTACCGAGCCGAGTACGTTGAACTCTTCGAACTTCGACTTGATGCGCGAGGCGGTGTCTTTGAGTTCCTGTTCGTCGTAAGGGTTGCGCGCGGGCGGTTCGGCGAGCAGCGAGGTCGGCGGGATCTGATAGAACGTATCGTTCTTGCGCGACTTGCGCCGGGAGGCTTCGGGCGCCGAGGCGGCCTGCGGCGGCAACGCCATCGCCGCGGGTTGTGGTTCGAGTTCTTCGAGCGGAACAATCGGGATGTCGTCAACGGAGGCGGGGGCTTCCTCTTCTTCGGCGATGGGAGATGATTTTTCTTCCCATGGCGGAGCATCCTCGACGATCGGAATTGCGGCCTTTTCCTTTCTTGGACGTTTCTCCTTGGGAGGCTCAACCGGGGGTTCGGGCGCCGCCTGGCGGGCCTTGCGCGCTTCTTTAATCAGGCGATTCTGCTCAGAGCGGGCACGGCGATTATCGAGCCACGTCTGGTAACCTTCGACGCGCGCGTCCCACCATGCCATCGGCCCGGAGATCCAGCCTTCCAAGGATTCGATTGAAATCGTTGTCGTCAGATACAGCGAGATCAGAATTGCGACTGTGACGAGCGCCAGAGTTCCGCCGTAGTTGAGATTGCCCAGGAGGTAGGCGGAGATTGCGAGGCCGAGGACGCCGCCCGGCGGCATCGTCTCGTGCAGCGGTTTCCAATCGGGCGCTAGCGATAGCAAAGTGCATGCGCTAAGTATTAAGAGGCCTGAGCCGATCAGCCGAAGAGTCGGGGCTTCGAACGGTTTCGAGCGAAGACGCTGTAGTCCGAACGTGCCCGCGAGGATCGGGGCAAGCCAGGCGGCGAACCCGGCGAGCGACAACGCGAGATCGGAGAAGAGCGCGCCCGGATAGCCGATCCAGTTGTGCGGCCGCAACGATTCGGCGGCGGTATTCCACGCCGGATCGAGCGGTGAGTAGGAGATTAGACTTGCAGCGAGAGTGGCGGCAGCTACAAGGGACACGAGTCCCGTGAGCTGGTTAAGCCTTTTGTCTGCCGAGGTCCCAAATATGTTCATGTCGCGTCAGGAGCGCGCGAAAGCCAGAGCGATAACAATTATGCCAAAAATTACACGATAGATCACGAAGGGCTTTACGGAGTTGGTTCGGAGGAACTTGAGCAGGAAGGCGATGACGGCGCAACCGGTGACGCCGGAGAGGACGATTCCGATGACAAGGTCGCTCGCGGCGAAGTCCAATTTACGTAGTTGAAGCGCGTCTTTGGCTGCGGCGGCGAAGACGATGGGCGTCGAGAGGAGAAACGAAAATCGCGCCGCGGTGGCGCGGTCGAGATTGCGCATCAGGCCGGCGGTGAGGGTGATACCGCTGCGCGACGTTCCCGGAATCAGCGCCATCGCCTGCGCGCAACCGATAAACATGCAGTCGGCGAGTGTCATTTCCGCGATGGACCGTTGATGGGTCGCGCGGCGCTCGGCCCAGAACATGAGTAGCCCGACGGCGACCAGCATCGATCCCATCAAGAATGGCGAGCGTAGCGTAGTCTCGACGATGTCTTTCAGTAACAGACCGAGGACGCCGGCGGGGATTGTTGCGGCGACCAAGTACCAGAGCAGCTTCGGATTTCGGGCAAGCGCCGGATCGTCGTGGAAGCGCATCGAGGTAAAACCGAATCCGTTGGCGAGGATCTGTAGCCAATCCCGGAAGAAGTAGATCAGAACCGAGACGGTTGTGCCGATATGGAGGGCGATGTCGTAGTCAAGCCCCTGATCTTTCCACCCGAACAGCCACGGGGCCAGAGCCAAATGCGCAGAACTGGAGATCGGAAGAAATTCGGTGACGCCTTGCAATATCGCGAGGACGATAACTTGAACTAGTGGCATGATGGTTACGAGACGTTCTTCCAGACTAGCGTGAGAACAACAAAAATAGTAGCTACCCTCGGCCCGGCCTCGAATTCCCGCGAGACGATCGCCCAATTATTAGACGCCGGAGTCGACGTGTTTCGGTTGAACATGTCGCACGGAACGCAGGAAGAGCATGCCGAGCGATTGCAAATTGTCCGTGAGCTTTCCGCGGAAAAAGGGCGGATCACTGGAGTACTTGTCGACCTACAAGGGCCGAAGATTCGCCTTGGCAAGTTCGAGGGCGGTAAGGCCGAATTGAAGGCCGGTGCGAAGTTCGAAATTACAACGACCGAAGTCTTGGGAAACACGGAACGCGCGTCGACCGTTTACGCGCAACTGGCGCAGGATGTAACGCCAGGAGATCGGATTCTGCTCGCCGATGGCGCGGTCGAGTTGAGGGTGCTTTCGACCGACGGCGTGACCGTGAAGAGTGAGGTCGTGGCCGGAGGAATGATCGGCGACCGGAAAGGCATCAATCTGCCGGGCGTCAAGGTGTCGACACCGTCGCTGACCCGAAAGGATATGAGCGATCTGCAATTCGCGCTCGAACGGGGCATCGATTATGTCGCGATGTCGTTTGTGAGAAAGGCTTCCGACATCATCCGGTTGAAATTGTTCCTCGAAGAACGCGGCGCCAGTGTGCCGGTCATCGCGAAGATAGAAAAGCCGGAGGCTTGGGAGAACCTGAACGAGATCTTGCAGGAGTCCGACGGCGTGATGGTCGCCCGAGGAGATCTCGGTGTGGAACTAGCGTACGAAAAAGTTCCGTTCATTCAGAAGACGATTATCGAGCGGGCGCGCAACATGGGCAAGTTCGTGATCACGGCAACGCAAATGTTGGAGTCGATGATTGAGAACGCGGTGCCAACGCGCGCGGAAGTATCCGATGTGGCCAATGCGATTTATGACGGCACCGACGCCGTAATGTTATCGGCCGAGACCTCGGCGGGAGAATTCCCCGTCGAGAGTGTCCGCATGATGGCGCGCATCGCTTGCGAAACAGAGGCGGCAATGCGGCCGCGCGGGTATCAGGAACCGCCGCCGAAGGCAAATCCGTCGATTGCCGAAATACTGGCCGATGCGGCGTACCATTCGGCGCGGCGCGCCAACGTGGCCGCGATCGTCGTATTCTCCACCTCGGGATCGACAGCGCGGTTGGTCAGCCGATACAGGCCGCCATCGCCCCTATTCGTTTTCACGCTCTCCGAACAGGTCGCCCGGCAATTAACGGCATTCTATGGAATTCACGCGGTGGTCACGCCCGGAGAGCCGGCGACCGACGAGATGATCGGGTTAATGGACCGGACTTTGGTCGACCGCGGACTGCTGCGCCCGCGCGACACGGTCATCCTCGTGGCGGGTCAACCGATGTGGAGGTCCGGCACTACGAATCTCCTGCTGCTACACCGTATCGGAGAGACTCGTTAATTGTGGCAGACTAAAGGGATATATGAGTGAAACTGGCGGTAGCCCCCCGGTGGCTCTAGCCACGCCCGCGCCGCCGATACCGTGGACCAAGGTCGCATGGATTATCGGTCTATTGGTGATGGCGTACTTGCCGATTCTGATTCAGATGGCCAACCAATGGAGCACCGATGACGACATGTCGCACGGTTTTTTCGTGCCTGCGGTCGTTGCCTACATCACCTATCAGCGGAGAGAAGAGTTGCTGGCAACCGAATCGAAACCGTCGCTGTTGGGTTTGCTGCTAATGATCTGGTCGCTGTTGCAGATGTGCATCGGTATTCTGGGCGCGGAATTGTTCCTGCAGCGCTCTGCGTTTGTGGGTTCGGTCTGGGGCGCGGTTCTGTTTCTCGGCGGATGGCCGTTCCTCCGCGTGCTCACGCTGCCGATGGTCATGCTCCCGCTGATGGTTCCGCTGCCGGCGATCATCTACAACCAGGTTACTTTTCCGTTGCAGTTGTTTGCGAGCGCCGTAGCGGAACAGTCGCTTTCGCTGCTTGGCATTCCCGTGCTCCGTGACGGAAATGTTCTTGAGCTAGCCAATCAGAAGCTCTCCGTAGTAGAAGCTTGCAGTGGAATTCGATCATTGCTCTCGCTTACATTCTTGTCGTTGGTATATGGGTACCTGTCCGAGAAGAGCCTGGCGATCCGCTGGGCGATATTTCTGGCCTCCATTCCAATTGCGGTTGCCGCCAATTCGTTTCGCGTCTCGGCGACTGGAGTGATTAGCGAATTCAATCCGGAACTTGCCAAAGGATTCCTGCATACGCTTGAAGGCGGAGTGGCCTTCGCATTCGCGTTCATTCTTATGATTTCGTTTCACGTAACCGTGAAGAAGATTTTAGCGTTTCGGGGACGGCCCGCCACAACATAAAGGAGACTTCGATGCCAGGATTTTTCAGTACCCCAGGACTTGCGACCTTTAGCGCGCTGATTGCCATTCAAGGAGCGGCTGGGTTTTATCTAAACGCGCGAAACGAGTACGTGCCACAAGCGAAGCCGCTCGCCGAGTTCCCCACGACGGTCGAATACTGGACGATGGCTAAGGAGTATCAAACCGAAGCAGAAGTGCAGGCCGTGCTGAAGGCCGACGACACACTATCGCGCCTATATACCAAGGCTGGCAGCGGGCAGGGTGTTTATTTTTGGATCGCGTACTTTCAATCACAGCGCGCGGGCCGCGCTCCGCATTCACCCAAGAACTGCCATCCAACGACGCACTTCGGTCGACTCGAATGGTGGAAGCGCCGCTGCTGACCAGCATGACGCAACCGTTTTTGCGCACACTCGCTCCACTCTATAGCCGGCAAGGGATCGTGAACCTGACGACCAG
>VFZQ01000358.1 GCA_016871135.1 Acidobacteriota bacterium
GGTAGTTCCCCACGCCTCGCTTCCTCGCCACTCGCAGATCCTTTCGCTGCAAAGTGTGACATTCGCGATTGTCTCAATTTTGGGGTTCAGTCCACCGGAAAGTGTGACGACGATCCGGCGCCAAAGACATCTAACGGTTGTAGCATCCCCAGCTTCCTCCTACCGGTACTGAACGGTCTACTTCCTTTCCCCGAGAAGTCCAGGTGTTATGAACCCTCGAACCCAGCATGTGGACGATTTACACATTTTGGGAATGCTCGGAATGGTCCTTGCGATGTTCACGACTTCTGCTACGGCACCTGCTCTGGCGTCGATCCCACTGCCCTTAGTGATGCGGATGGTTCGCGAGCCACGTACGAGTCGCATAAGGCTATGTGCGATAACCGGCTCGCAATTGACTCATTCAATGTATGCGACGCCGCCGAACGACAAGGGGAAGACCCAGAAATAGTTGCAAACTGCCGCAGAATTGCACCGTTCATGGGAATCGGAACCGGACTTTTTGGCGACAACTTGCTCTCAGGTCACGCCTTCGGAACGGCTCAGCAATCGGTGTGCAAATGCTGTCCGAAATTTGTGCCGAAATGAACAATCGAAGTTTGATTACACCGTTCCGCGATGACATCTTGGACTGGCGCGGATCTTTCGCGTTTGCGTTCGAAAGTCCCGTGGTCTTCCCAACTCGAATTGAGATGACCAATTCGTCTTCGTTGCTTGATCGAAGTGAGCTCACTGCTCCGACCCGCTGGACCCATCGAGATTCTGAGCCCTCAAACTCTGTTTTCTCCTGGCAGGATTGGGGTACCACAGCAGTCGAATTGGCGATACCAGAGTTTTTCGGGAACATCCAACGGGCATCGCTCATACGGCGGACCCGCCGGGCGACAGCTTCCACCGATATTTCTTCCGTTTTAGAGTTCGCTGGAGGCATTCGAAAATGAGAATGCGAATTCTCCCTCTTGCACTCGCTTCCGCTACAGCCGTTGCACAGGCGCTTGGCGGGGAGCGCGGAACCATGTCGCGGCTATCCAACGGGTCGCATTCGATTGAATCCCTGATGCTACAGGGAAGCATATTATTTGCGGCTGCGCACGTCGAAGAGGAAGGGGCAGGACGTCCGTTGTCTAAGGGCACCGGGCGCCCACTTTCCGACCCGTCGAACCCGATCAAAGACGAACGCGCCTTCAACCGCATCTCTGCCCCTGACGCCAACTCCTGCGGCGGCTGCCACAACCTCCCCTACGGCATCGCGGGCGGTGGCGGAGACTTCGTCGCGAATGTTTTCGTACTGGGGCCGCGTTTCGACTTCATCACCTTTGATCCCAGCGAAAAAATGCCGACGCGCGGCAACGTCGATGAGTCCGGCAAGCCAGCGTCGGTGCAGACGATCGCGAACATGCGGTCGACGACTGGGCTGTTCGGCGCGGGCTATCTGGAGATGCTCGCGCGGCAAATTACGCAGGATCTGCAAATATTCCGAGATAGTTTGATGCTTGGCCAAACGAAGGAACTCAAATCCAAAGGCATCTCCTATGGAAAGCTGACGCGTACGAAGGCCGGGCTGTGGGACACGTCGAAGGTCGAAGGGCTGTCGAGGCTCAGCCTGCTCTCGACCGATTCGACGAATCCGCCGAGCCTCGTCATCCGCCCGTGGCATCAGGCCGGGCACGCGGTCTCGATCCGCGAGTTCACCAACACCGCCTTCAACCATCATCACGGCATGCAGTCGACCGAGCGCTTCGGGCTCGACACGGACCCCGACGGCGACGGCGTGAAGAACGAGTTGACGGTCGGCGACATCACCGCCGTTTCTCTATGGCAGGCGACGCTGCAAGTGCCGGGCCGCGTGATTTCGCGCCATCCGGTGATCGAGCAGGCGGTGTTGAACGGCGAGCGCGTCTTCGCAAAGATCGGCTGTGGGACCTGCCACATTCCGAAGCTCGCGCTCGACAATCAGGGCTGGATCTACTCCGAGCCCAACCCCTACAACCCGCCGGGCAATCTGCGCAAGGGCGAAGCGCCGGACGTGACCGTCGACTTGAACAGCGACGAACTGCCCGCTCCCCGCTTGAAGCCCGATGCGAACGGGATCGTTTGGGTGGATGCGTTCACGGATTTCAAGCTGCACGACATCGGCGGCGCCGAGGACGTCGAACCGCTCGATATGGACCAGTCACGGTGGTCGCCGATCATCCGCGTGGGTGGCGAGCCGTTTCTGAACAACCGCCCGAGGCGCGCTGCGCTGAACGGGCGAAATACTTCGCTACCAGATCGTCTCGATTCCGGAGGCCCGAATCTTGCCATCGCGGGTGATCAGCGGCAAACCCAAGGCGAGCGCAGTTGCGGCGATGACTCGATCGGGAAGGTCGGGAACGGCTTGGCGAGAAACTCTTCGAACTGCGGTGGCCACGGCATGATTGAGTTCAATCATGCGGAGCGGAGAGGCTGGGTCGCCGAGCACGTCATCCATTACGGCGAGCGCCGCTGGAACGATTCGGCCCTTCTCGACGAGGTAGGTCGCCTCGACAATACACATCGATGGCACATAAATCGTTCGACCGGCTTTCGTCGCACCATCGAAGGCGGCTACCGCCGCGCTGGAAAGCCGGGGATCGTCGAGCAGATACCAAAGCAGGGCATGAGTATCCCCGACGACACTGGTCACTTGAAAAACTCTTCGCGGGGAAAGTTGCCCCACATCTCTTTGCGCGCCTCATCGATATCCTCGGCGGAAATCGAGAAGCCCATTTCCTTCCAGAGGCCGCGTACGGATTTACGGGGCGAGGGATCTCTGGGCGCTAGAAAGTTGGCGAAGTCCAGAACTTCCATCTGTTTGTCGACCGGCAACTCGCGGAGCTTGGCGATCACCGCCTCTTCGATCAGGTGCGCTGGCATGTCTCCATACTATCGCGAGCGCGACGGAGGCGCCAGCGCATGAGACTTCGCGTTTCAATACTCGCTTTTGCGTTGACAGCGGTCGCCAACGCTCAGCCGCTTGGGGTCGAAGCGGGCCTGCCCGCCCGCCTTTCCAGTGCCGCTCCGCCGATCGAACGGATATTGCCACACGGCAGAGCCGTTTTCTCCACCACCTTGACCGAACACGATGGCGGAGGTCGACCTTTCACGAAAGGCACCGGCCGCCCACTTTCCGACCCGTCGAACCCAATCAGCGACGAACGCGCCTTCAACCGCATCTCCGCCCCCGACGCCAACTCCTGCGCCGGGTGCCACAACCTCCCCTACGGCATCACGGGTGGCGGGGGCGACTTCGTGACGAACGTTTTCGTACTTGGACAGCGGTTCGACTTTGTCACCTTTGACCCGAACGACAAGATGCCGACGCGCGGCAATGTCGATGAGTCGGGTAAGCCGGCATCGGTCCAGACCATCGCGAACATGCGGTCGACGACGGGACTGTTCGGCGCGGGCTATCTGGAGATGCTCGCGCGCCAGATTACGCAGGACCTTCAACTGATCCGAGACAGTTTGAAGATTGGCCAAACGAAGGAACTCAAATCCAAAGGTATCTCCTACGGAAAGCTCACGCGCACGAAGGCCGGGCTTTGGGACACGTCGAAGGTCGAAGGGCTCTCGCGGCTCAGTCTGCTCTCAACCGACTCCACGAATCCGCCGAGCCTCGTCATCCGCCCGTGGCATCAGGCCGGTCACGCTGTCTCGATCCGCGAGTTCACCAACACCGCGTTCAACCACCATCACGGCATGCAGTCGACCGAGCGGTTTGGGCTCGACACGGACCCCGACGGCGATGGCGTGACGAACGAGTTGACGGTCGGCGACATCACGGCCGTCTCGCTGTGGCAGGCGACGCTGCAAGTGCCGGGCCGCGTGATTTCGCGGCATCCGGTGATCGAGCAGGCGGTCCTCAACGGTGAGCGCGTCTTCGAGCGCATCGGCTGCGGGACCTGCCACATTCCGAAGCTCGCGCTCGACAAGCAGGGCTGGATCTACTCCGAGCCCAACCCTTTCAACCCGCCGGGCAATCTGCGCAAAGGCGAAGCGCCGGATGTGACGGTCGACTTGAACAGCGACGAACTGCCCGCTCCCCGCTTGAAGCCCGATGCGAACGGCATCGTTTGGGTGGATGCGTTCACGGATTTCAAGCTGCACGATATCGGCGGCGCCGAGGACGTCGAACCGCTCGATATGAATCACTCGCCTTGGAATCCCAAGTTCCGCGAGGGCAACCGCCGGTTCCTCACCAAGCGGCTGTGGGGCGCGGCGAATGAGCCGCCGTTCTTCCATCACGGGCTGTTCACCACGATGCGGCGGTCGATTCTGGCGCATGCGGGCGAGGCGCTGGAGTCGCGGAAGGCGTTCGAGGCGCTGTCCGACTACGACAGGAACTCGCTGATCGAGTTCCTGAAGACGCTGCAAGTGCTGCCGCCGGGGACGAAGCACCGCATTGTCGATGAAAACTTCAAACCGCGCGAATGGCCGCCGAATTTGCCAATGAGTCAACGATGAGAACCCGCCTACCAGATAGCTGCAGGGGTGTCGGCCACGACGCTTGGCATCAGATGTCGGTCCTGGGAAAATCTTTCCACATCTCACGACGCAACTCGGCGATGTCGTCCTCCGAGATGTCGACGTTGAAGTCCGCCCATAACCCTTCGGGGTCTTGGAGTGGCCCAGAGGGCGTCGCTGTTAGCGACTCCGCGAACTTCAATACTTGCTTGCGCTTCTCGGCCGGGAGTTGCCGAACCGTCTTCGCGATTGCTTCTTCGACGCTCATAGAGTGGCCGCTTTTATTCTCGCGTCGTGCGGGCGCTCCCGCAACTATCGGCCTCAGTGTCGGCGACGACCGATCTCATTCAAAGAATCGCTCGCGCGGAAATCCGCCCCACATCTCTTTGCGGGCTTCGGCAATATCCTCATCCGAAATCGAAGGAAATTGGCCAGCCCAGATCCCGTACATGGACTTGCGCGGCCGAGTCGCTGTTACGGCTAATCGGACGGCAAAGTCCAGCACTTCCTGCTTCTTTTCCGGGGGCAGATCCCGCAGCGCCGCGAGCAGCGCATCTTCGATTGGAAGTTGGGCCATGTCTTCATACTATCGCGCTTGGAGTTTGCAATGAGACTATGGACCGCGTTATTTCTAGCGGCCGCGGTGGCGAGTCACGCCGCCGAACCCGCCCCCGTGCGCGTCGAGGTCTATTCCGACTTCCAATGCCCGTTCTGCGCGGCCTTCGCGCAGCCGGTGCATCAACTCCACGCCAGCGGCGTCGACGTGGCGTTTAAGCATTTTCCGCTGTCCTTTCATCCCGATGCGCAATTGGCGCATCAGGCCGCGGCGGCGGCGGGGCTGCAAGGCAAGTTCTGGGAGATGCACGACCTGCTCTTCGCCAATCGGGAGGCGCTGAAGCGGAATCACCTCGTCGATTACGCGAAGAAGCTGGGGCTGGATGCGGCGCGGTTTGCCAAAGACCTGGAGAGCGACGCTGTCAAGCAGGCCGTCGAGGCCGATAAGGCCGACGGCGCGAAGCGCAACGTCAACGGCACGCCGACGCTCTTTGTGAATGGGAAGTCGTACTCCGGGGCGAAGACGCTGGAGCAGATGCAGCAGCTTGTGCGGGACGAACAGCGGCGCGCGGTGGCGATGGCCGAGATCAGCGATGCCTCGCTTTCGCGCGGGCCTTCCGATGCGCGCGTGACGGTCGAGTTCTTTGCCGACTTGCAGAGCCGCGTGAGCGCGCCGGCGCTGGCCGTGATCGACCAGATACTGAAGCAGAACCCCGGCGCGGTGCGCGTGCAGTTTCGAAACTTCCCGCTGGCGTTTCACCCGCAGGCGGCGCTGGCGCATGAGGCGGCGATGACCGCCGCGCGGCACGGGCGCTTCTGGGAGTTCGCGCAATTCATACTCGGCGAGCAGGACTCTCTGCGCGAGCAGGATCTGGTTGCGCTGGCCGGGCGGCTGGGATTGGACGAAGCCGCTTTCGCCGCCGACTTGCAGGCGCACAAGTACGCGCCGCGCGTGGAGGCGGACGTGGTGAGCGGGCTGGGGCGAGGGATTCGCGGGAGCCCGGCGATTCTTGTCAACGGAAGCGC
>VFZQ01000359.1 GCA_016871135.1 Acidobacteriota bacterium
CACGAATCTCGACTGTCTGTTCTCTCGGCAGGCCCAGCGCGCTCAACTGAAAGCCGATACCCGTCAGCGCCGGCCCGGCGTCGTCATGCAAACGACGCGCCGCGCTCCTGTTGGATGACGAGATCAGCCAGCCGCTGCACGGCCTATTTACGGGCCAGCGCTTTGCGCGCCGTGACGGCGATATCGGCGCCGGTCATCTTGTACTTCGTCATGACCTCTTCCGGCGTTCCGCTCTCGGCATAATAATTCCCCATGCCGTGAAACTCCATTACGCAAGGATGCGTTTCGCAAACCACCTGCGCGACCTTTACGCCAAGGCCCGAATCAGTAAAGTGCTCCTCGGCGACAACGATGCAACCCGTGTTTTTCGCAGCTGCCGCAATCGCATCGCGATCGATCGGCTTGATCGTATGAATGTCGATAACGCCCGCCGAAATGCCTTCACCGGCAAGAATATCGGCCGCTCGAATACACTCAGCCACTAACAACCCGGTGGCGATAAAGGTGATGTCCTTGCCTTCGATTAACTGGATCGCTTTGCCGATTTCGAACTTCTGCTCGGCCGTGTGTACGATAGGCGCTTTCACGCGTCCGGCGCGAATGAACACCGGCCCATCGTGATACGCCGCGGCTTTTACCAGCGCAGACATAGAGACTTCATCGGCCGGGCTGATCACGGTGAAACCAGCCAGCGAACACGCCAAGCTAATGTCTTCCACCGACATCTGCGACGGCCCGTCTTCGCCGATCGAAATGCCGCTGTGCGTGCCGACAACATTGAGCGGCACTTGCGCATAGGCGCAATTCACGCGCAACTGCTCAAAACCCTTGTTCAACACGAACGCCGAAAAACTCGACACAAACGCGATCTTTCCGCTCGAGGCCAAACCAGCGCCAATCGAAACCATGTTCGCCTCGGCGATGCCGCAAGAGAAGAACCGATTCGGAAACTCCTTTGCGAACAGGTGCGTGAAAGTCGACTTCGACAGATCGGCGTCGCATACAACCACGTTTGGATCGGCCTTTCCCAAATCGACGATCGCCTTGCCGAACGCCTCGCGTGTCGCCGCGCCCAACTTCAATTCAAACTTGGTGTTCACGCTCATGCGCCGATCTCCTGGACTGCCTTTTCCACTTCTTCTTTGGTCGGAGCGACGCCATGGAACTTCGGATTGTTCTCCATGAACGAGACGCCCTTGCCTTTGATCGTGTGCGCGATCATCACCGTTGGCTTGCCCTTGGTGGCTGCCGCATCGGCAAACGCCTTTTGCAGCGCCGGGATATCATGACCGTCAACCTCGATCACGTTCCAGCCGAATCCACGCCACTTATCGGCCAGCGGTTCCAGCTCCATGATGTCCTTGACGAAGCCGTCCAACTGAATCTTGTTGTAATCGACGATGGCGACGATGTTATCGACCTTGTGGAACGCGCCATACATCGCCGCTTCCCAGATCTGGCCTTCTTGAATTTCGCCGTCGCCCAACATCACGTAGACCCGCGTTGGCGAGTTATCGAGCCGCGCCGCTTCCGCCATTCCGAGACCGAGCGAAAGCCCTACGCCTAACGATCCCGTCGACGCTTCGAGCGCCGGAATAAAACGCCGGTCCGGATGGCCCTGGTAAATCGATCCGATTCGCCGCAACGTGTTCAGCGGCTCGGCCGGAGTGTAACCGGCCTCTACGAAAACGCCATACAACACCGGCGCCGCGTGGCCCTTCGAAAGAATGAAGCGGTCCCGCTCGGCCCACGTCGGATTCGCCGGATCGTGCCGCATCACGTCGAAATACAGCGTCGTCAAAATTTCCACGGCCGACAACGAACCGCCTGGATGCCCGGATTTGGCCGCGCCGATCATCTCGACGATGTGGCGCCGGACCTTTTTGGCGATAGCTTGCAACTCGCCAAGATTACTGGTCTTAGTCATAGATTCTTCCTAGAGTATCACCCATGCGGGCTATTCCTGAACTACCATAGAGCCATGCGTACTGTTTTGCTCCTGTCGCTGGCTTCGGCCCTCGCCTTTAGCCAACCGGCCCCTCATTGTGTCGTTATTAGCGAGGGCGCTCCGCCTCTGCCCGCGAAGCTGCTGGAGGGCCAAGGACGCATCCAGTTCCCCATATCGACCAAGAGCCCAGAGGCACAGAAGTTTTTTGAGCAGGGCGTCGCGCAGATGCACTCTTTCTGGGCGCGCGAAGCCGAACGCAGCTTCCTGCAAGCCGCGCAACTCGACCCCGAAGCCCCGATGCCTTGGTGGGGTGTCGCCATGGTCGCCAGCGGAGATTTCCGCCCGCACTTCCAACTCGTCCGCGACAAACATCTCCCGGGCACGTTGCCTTCCACGCCCAATGGAAAGCGCGCCCTCTCGGCTGCTAAGCGCGCCCTCGAACTCGCCGGCAAAGCCACACCACTCGAAAAGCTCTACATCGATTCCATCTGGGCGCGCCGCAATCCCGAATCGAAGGATCAGGACGCCGACTACATCGCCGGCTTACGCAAAATCGTCGCGGCCCACCCCAAGGAACTCGAAGCGCGCACGTACCTGGCGCTGCACTTGATGGACGGCTTCGTCCTCCCCGAAAAGAAGCCGCGCCCCGGGTCGATGGAAGCCGTCGAAATCCTTCGCGCCGTTGTTAACGAGGCGCCCGGACATCCTGGCGCCCATCACTACGTGATTCACGGCTGGGAAGGCTCTTCGTTCGCCAAGGACGCCTGGGATAGCTGCAAGCGCTACGCCGAACTGGTGCCCAACATCCCGCACGCGCTCCACATGCCCGGCCATATCTACGCGCAGACCGGAAAGCTCAAGGAGGCGCAGAACTCTTTCATCACCGCCGCCGATCTCGAGCGCAAGTACATGGCCGAGGACAAAGACTACGGCAACGGCCATCACGGTCACAACGTGCACTTTCTGACTGTCGCGCTCACCGCCGACGGCCAGGCCGATCGCGCCGTCGACTTCGCCAAGGAACTCCTCGGTATCGCCGAAACCGACAAAGAAAAGAAGACGCCCGACGCCCACCGCACCGCCTTCCGCCAGGGCTATTTCTCCATGGTCCGCACACTCGTCTGGGCCGAGCGTTGGGACGACATTCTCGGCGGCAAACTGATCCCCGAGTTGACCACGCCCCGCGAGAAGTTCTGGCGCCACTGGGCGCGGTCGCTGGCTTTTTCGGCGAAGAAAGACACCGCCTCCGCCGCCGCCGAAATCGGTCTCATGCGTGAAGTGCAGCTCGGCTTCGACAAAATCGTCAAGCAGTCCCCGCCGCGTGAATTCGAAGTCGCGCTCATGGAAGCCGATTCGTTCCTGAAAATCGCCAAGGGCGACTCGAAGCGCGGCTTAAAGGGCCTAAAATTAGCGTCCGAAGCCGAACGCGCGCTTCGCTACAATGAGCCTCCCATCTACCCGCGCCCGATCGCTGAAGCCTGGGGCCTGGCCGCACAACGCTCGGGCGATCGCCGCCAAGCCGAGCGCGCCTTCCGCATCGCTCTCGATCAATTCCCCGAAAGCCGCGCTGCGGTTGATGGCCTCAAGTCGGTACTCAGCAAACGGACCGAACCCATCCCCGCTGGCGGTGGCAACTAACCGAATCGCAATTGCCGGAGCCGGACTGGCCGGGTGCGCCGCCGCCATCGCCGCGCGCGCGGCCGGTGCCGAAGTTGTGATTTACGATCCCGCCCGGGCCGCCAAACACAAAGTCTGCGGCGAGTTTCTCACGCCGGAAATTGAACCGGTGCTGACGTCGCTCGGCCTCTGGGCCGAATTCGAAGGCCTGCGACCCGCTCGTATGTCTCGGATGCGGCTGATCTTCCACGGCCGCGCAGCGGAGAGCCAGTTCGAAACCCCCGCCTACGGCCTCAGCCGCATCGCGCTCGACGGCCTAATGAAGCGCGCCGCGCTCGCAACCGGCGCGGTTCACATCCCCGAACGGGCGCCTGCCGATTGCGCCATCCTCGCGCATGGCCGCACGCAGCCATCGAATGGTGATCGCATCTTCGGCTTCAAAGCCCATTTCACAGGTCCTGTTTCTGACGCCGTCGAGCTCTTTTTCTTCGACAAGGGCTACATCGGCGTCAACCCGGTTGAAAACGGGGTGACCAATGTCTGTGGACTGGCCTCCGAATCGCTGCTTCGCGATGTCGCCTTCGATCCAGACCGCCTCGCCAGCCGGCTGGATGGCCGCCTTTCCAATCTGCGCCGCTCGATGAACTGGCTCACCACCGGTCCGCTCGTCTATCACCGTACTGCAGACCCCTCCCGGTTTCTCAGCGGTGACGCCCTGCAGTTCGTCGATCCCTTCACCGGAACGGGAATGACCATCGCCCTCTGGACCGGAGCGCTGGCCGGGCGCATGGCCGCCGCCAACGAATCGCCGGCGAACTTCTACGGGCAGGCCATTCAAGCGCTCGACCGCCAGCGCGTTGTCTGCGCACTCCTCCGCCGCGCCCTCGCATGGACGCCCTCCAGCCGGATCGCCCCGCTCATTCCCCCCGCTTGGCTCTACGTTCTCACCCGTCCAAAATTAGAAAACCGGTGAGCACTCGGAGGATGATGCTCACCGGCGGGTCGTCACTATCCGCTGCGGGCGGATTGGTCGACCAAATCGTCGACGCGTTTGCGCCTAGCCCTATACTACCCCCAAACGAGGAGAAATGTGTAGTACCCCATCATAAAAATTGTGAAAAGTGACGCAACCCATAAGGCAAACGTCTCCCAAGCTGTAGGCAATACTGACTTAGGTAAGTGTTTTCGGCGAAGAAAAAGCGTACCCCCTGCGATCAGAGGCAGCATCATCGCTTGGCCAACTCCGCCGATCTTCACCATCCGGCTCGGATCGACCTTGAGAAAGTAAAGCGCTACCGGAATCAGACACAGGCCGACCACGAACCGCTTCCGCCACATGACGCGCGTCGCATAATCGCCGCGGTCATAGGCACCGAGAAGCTGGGCCATATCGGCGTAGACGCGCGAGTTGGCGGCTGTCGCCGCGAAAATTGTACCGTATAACGTCGCAATCGCTCCGGCGTAAAAGAAGTAAAGCGCCCATGGCCCCAGCGTCTCGGTGTACATCCTCGACAGCACGGCGATCATTTCATTGCCCTTCGGCAGCAGCCCCTGCGAGTGCAGAACGCCCGCGCCGAGCAGATAGAACGCCAGCGTCGCGACCGTGTAGATGATCATCGAAGCAATGATGTCGACGTTCATCACTTTAATCCAGCCAAACGCCCGCGCCCGCCACGCCTCGGAGTCCTCTCGCGGCCCGGTGAACCGCGCATACCCCTTCTCGACGCACCAGTACGGATACATAAACAACTCCGCCGCGCCGACTCCGGTAATGCCGAATACGGCCACCGCCGTCGTCAACCCTTCTCCCGGCAGCTTGAACAGAAATCCCTCCGCCAATTGCTGCCAAGAGAAATATTGCGGCTTGCTAGTCAACATCATCGCGCTCATGAAAGTGAGCATCGTGAACAGCCCAACTTTCAGTGTCGCCAGATGCTCGACGCGCTCATAACCCCCGCCTAACAGCAACCACAACGTCCCGACTAGCAGCACGCCCACCCACATGTCCATATTGAGCTGCGGCATGATCGTGACCAGTACCTGGGCCACGCCCGCGAACATCGCGCCGATCTGAAACATCGTAATCAGCACCATCAGCGCCCAGCACCAGACCACCCAACTCACACCGAGCCGTGGCCCGGGTACAAGGTCGAACGCCGCCAGCCCCGTCTTTCCGGTGGCGATCGTGAACCGCCCCATCTCGGACTGAATCGCCGGTTTCAAAAAGCAACTGATGATGATGATCCACAGTGCGACGTAACCAACCTCGGCGCCAAGAACGGTCGTCGCAATCAGTTCTCCCGAGCCGACAATCGACGCCGCCAGAATCATTCCGGGCCCGATCCGTTTCATGATCGGGAGAAACTCACGCGGCGGATCGGCGACATCTTCAGTGTGGTACGCGTACGGGTCTTTCACAACTTGCTGTTGAGACATTCTCGTTACTGTATCGCGAATGAACTCGAATGTCACAGTTTTCCATCCGTTTCCGCTTT
>VFZQ01000360.1 GCA_016871135.1 Acidobacteriota bacterium
CGCCCCGCGATCGTAATCGAACACGATCTGCCGCTGCCCGAAGAGCCCCTTCTGCAAGAAGTCCTTGAGCGAAGGAAATTCGACTCCGCCGTTGCGCCGCAGCGGCACCAGGTCGTGCACATTTTGATGCAGCACGAACTGCAGGAAAGCGCCCGAGTAATACTTTTCGCTGAGCTCGCGCGCCCAGCCAGGCAGGCCTTCCAGCGGTGCGGCCTTCGCGTTAGTTGACATTGCGCCCTCGTCCCGAACGATTAAACGGATTCAGCGACTCGGCCGAGGCCGACGGCATCGGCGCGATCGTATCTTCCATCCCGCCGGCCACCGCGAAGAAGTCTTCGATCTCGCGCACCGTCGCCTCCGTATGCTCCACGTCGGTGATCAGCCCGTCCAGCTTTTCGGTCACGATCTGAGGATCGGTCAAACTCACCGACTGATCGCGGATTAACTCCAGCACGTCCTCAATCGCTTCACACTGCACGTTGATCACTTGCAGGTCATCGACGATCTTCCGAAACCGCTCCTGTCGCTTTTGCAGAATTTCGATGCGCTTGCGATTGATCTCCTGCACCTTCGCCGGTTGCTTGGCCAAATCGCGCTGCAGCGTTTCAAGGTCCTTGTCGATTGTCCGCGGATTCGCTTTCTGCAAGTGATCGGTGTAGGTGATCCCCGCGTTTGCCAGCCGCAGGAAAGAGAGCAGCAAACCATCCAGCCGCTGCGCCATCTGATCGACAAAAATCTGCGATGTCGACGAGAGCCGCGCGTAGTTCGCGCGAATCTGTTGCGTCATCATCTGCAGCTTCGTATACCTTTCGCGCACCATCGGCGTGAGGTGATTCTGCATCATTCGCACGCGCTCGTCGTGCGCCTTCTTATCCGCCGCGTATTTCCACGACCGCACCAGCCTTCGAAACGCGCTCGACTGCGGCACCACCGCGAGATACATCATCTCCACTCCCGCCGCGAGAATGATCGGCAACGCCGTGCCCGACACAAGCGCGAACGCCGCCGCGCCCGCCAAACCGATCACGTTGTACTGCCACTTGAAGGCTTCCTTCAAGTAGTTCACGCTCCCGGATTCGATGTCGTCAACTTTGTTGACGATCTGTGATCTGTAGTCGTCGGCCATCCAATAGTTACCAGTGTATCCGCACTACAGCAAGGGGAACCTGCCCCGAATCTCTTCGACGACACGCAAGAACTCCGGGTCCGACGCAATTCCACGGCGCCATGCCAGTCCGCGCTCGGCGAGATCGTAGGTCGCCATCACCTTCGCGCCCGGCACGACGCGGCCTGTCTCGTCGACGTCGCGGCCCAGCAAGACGACCTGGTCGGCGATCTCGCAAACGGCGACGATATCGTGGCTAACGACGATTGTCGAGTTCAAAGTGTTGGCGTGCGTCACTTCGTTGATCAACTCCTGCACCGCGTCCAGCGCAACGACATCGAGACCTGAAAACGGCTCGTCCATCAACAAGAACTGCTCCGAACACATGATCTGTTGGGCGATCGCCACGCGCTGCCTCTGCCCGCCAGAGAGCTGCGCTGGATAAAAATTCTTACGGTCCAACAGCTTGAAGCGCTCCAGCAGGTCGTGGCCGCGCTTTTCGCTATCGGCCTCGGTTCGTCCGCTGCGCGCCGCCGCCACCATCAGGTTGCTCCACACCGTGCGGTGTTCGAAAAGCGGATACTGCTGCGCGACGACGCCAACCATCCCGCGTTCGACCTTCTTCCCAGGAGAACCCACAAGCACTTCACCCGAATCCGGTTTCCCCAGTCCCGCCAAAATCCGGAACAACTGTGTCTTTCCGATTCCCGACGGCCCCAATAGCCCGACGATCTGTCCCGTCGTCCGCTCGTCGCGATGTATGTCGCGAATCTCGAAACTCAAATTGCGCAGGATCTGATTGCCGCCAAGCTTCAGCGAGACATTTCGCACCTGCAAAATGTGGTCGCGAATTTCGTAGCCGTTCGCCATTAGCGGCGCTCCAATGTAAGTTCGGCGTACGGGCACACGATCTTCTTGAAGAAACCGATCGCGAAATCCTGCGCCAATCCCACCGTCAGAATCACGAGTTGGATCGCGAAAACTTCCGCCAGATGAAAGTGCTTGTTCTGATTCAGCAGCATCGCGCCGATCCCGCCCTCCGCGCGAGAAATGCCCTCGACCATCGTCAACATCATCCAGCCGATCGCCGCATTCTGCCGGAACACTTCGATCGCTTTGTCGAACGTGCCGAGCACGACGACTTCCCAGACCACGCGCCACTCGCTCATTCGAAGTGTCCGCGCGTGATCGAACTTGGACTTTGGTATCGCCGCGATCTCGGCCGCCATCGACGTGACGAAAAACACCGTCATACCGAATACCAGCAATGCGACTTTTAATCGATGTCCGCCTCCCACCATCAGCGTGAAAACGAATGTCAGGCCGATCAGGCCCAGAAACCGCCCGCGAGCGACGGCATTCGTGATCGGCCGAAAGAAGGGCATTACGGTGAAGTAGCAAAGAGCCAGCGAGATCGCCACCGTCCACGCCAGCGCCTCGATGTTCAGCACGAAGCTTGTGATCAGCTCCTGACCCAGCCCCTGCTCCATCCAAAGTTTGCCCAACGCGGCCAGCACCTCCGATGGTGTCGGCAACACTTGAAACGGCGAGAAAAACCACACCACGAGCGCAAGCACAATTTGCACGGCCACCACGATGCGCATTGCGCCTGAAGTGGCCGTGTGATTTGGCTCGAAGACTCGATTTAGGTCGTTCACTTTGTCGTGCCGATGACAATCTCAACGCGCCGGTTCTTCGCCCGGCCATCGTCGGTCGAATTCGGCGCCACGGGATTCTGCTGCCCGTGCGCGAACACGCGCAGACGGCCCTCTGGGAAGTTGACCGAGGATTGCTCTTCCAGCCACTTCTTCACCGCAAACGAACGCGCTTCGGAGAGCTGCATGTTGGCGTTCGCATCGCCGACCGAATCCGTGTGCCCGTGAATTTCGACCGACGTCGAACCCGCCACCAGCAGGTCTTTCAACATCTGATCGAGATCCGTCTTCGCGTGCGCGGTGAACGTCGCCTTGCCCGTATCGAACGTGATGTTCCACGCGCGCCGGCTGACCACGTTCGCCACCTTATCGGAAGCCGAGAACGACGGCACCGTCGCTGGCGTCATGGATGTACCCGTCTTCGCCGCGATGTTCTCGATGTAGCTGGTGTCCAGAATTTCGGCCACCGGATAGTAGCTCGGCACCAGGTCCGGATACTGCTTCACCACGATATCGCCGAACACCTGATACGTCGCCGCGAATACATTTGCCGATCCTTTAGTCAGCCCGAACAGCAGCAGGTTATCGGCCAGATTGTTCACCGTCGATCCGCCCAACTCCACCTGCAAGCCTTGTTTATCGGTCTCGGTCACGCCGTTGTAGTAGCGCTCCCAGTAGTTGTAGTCGGCGTTGGACTCGTGATAGACAACGGTCGAAACCTGCGCGGCGTGCTTCAACGCGGCCGGATGCGCCTTCACCTGATCGCCGCCGTCGAAGGTCGCCTTCAGCATGCCTTCCACCGTCGCGCGATTGTCCTTCATCCACTTATCAATGCCGATGATAACGTTCGGCATCTGCGCGCTGTACTCCTTCGTCGAGACGATCGACACCAGCCCGCCCTTTTTCTTCGCTACGTTCACATCGCCTGGCGTCCACGTGACGACGCCGTTGACGCACACGCGCTTCTTTTCGCCAGTCTTCTTGCCTTTGTCGACGACAGCGCGCTCTTCGCAGTAACCGGAGATGTACTTCTCGCCCGCGTCGATGTAGTCGCTCGCCGCCACCCAGTTCAAACACTTCGGATCGTAGGTCTTCTCATCCGGGTTGTTGCACAGGCTGTTATCGCCGAGCCACTTCTGCGCGATGTTCCAATCGCCGTCGCGAAGATAGCCCGCGACAAGCCCGCCGCGCGATGCCTGCGGATTTTGCTTCCACGCCGGCGGCCCCACGAACTTGTCTTCGCCGCGCGAGTAACCCGCCGAACCAACGACCTTGGCCGTGTAATCGGGTCCGAGCTTCTTCAGCGTATCGTTCAGTCCTTTCAGGAATGTAGCCGCGCCGTCGCCCATGATCGCCACGAAGTGCGCACCCTTCGAAGGATTCCGCGAGCCGCCTTTCAGCTCCGTCGCGAACGCGAC
This sequence comes from Acidobacteriota bacterium, assembly GCA_016871135.1. GTDB lineage: Bacteria > Acidobacteriota > Terriglobia > Bryobacterales > Bryobacteraceae. Next base: position 4,179 of record VFZQ01000360.1, read on the forward strand.
GAGCGCCTCCTGCATCTTGCCCGCGTCGTCTTCGCGGACGAAACGCACGTTCGCGCCTTCTTTACACATCAGGCTCCCGTCGCTCGATTGCGGTCCGCCGGTCGCGAACATCATGCCCATCTGTGCGTTCCACGCCCAGTGATAGAAGCGGATCTCGTCCTTGTTATCGCAGCCGCGTTTCGATCCAGGCAGCGAAGCCGCCGTCACGTTCGACGCAGCCGTCGTCGTCGCCGTCGGCAAGTCGATCTTGCCGATCTCGGTCGACTCCCGCACCTTCGCGCCCGGAATCAACTTGTCGAGAATCCCGTACTTGTTCAGACTGTAGCCAACCAGCCCAAGGCCGAGCGTAAAGATAATCGCCCAGCCGCCTTTTTCAATTTTCACAGCCATTGTTCAATCTCCCGTTAACTAGAGCGTCTTTTCGCCTTCGCGGCCGCCAATTGTCTTCTCGGGCGCACTGCCGCCGGCCTGCGGCGATACCATACCCATCTCAACCTTGAACTGCTTTAGCAGTTCATTGGCCTGCAACTTCTCGGCTTCTTTCTCGATCTCGTAGCGCTGCTGGTCGACGTTGTTCAGCGCCATGTCCATACGCGCTTCGTTCACCGCAGTCTGCTCTTCGATCTTGCGGACCATTTCATCGTGCGTCTGGCTGATACCCGCGACTTCGAACTGCTCCATCGCGTCGGCCACCTTTTTCTGCCACTGCGAGCGCCGGTGATCGCGAATCGCGTTCATCGACTCGCGCGTCTTGCGCTCTTTCTCGCGCAGGAACGCTTGCTTCACGATCATCGCTTTGTCGTACGCCGCGCGCGCCGTTTGCAACTGCCCCTGCGTGCGCGCCATCGCCGACTTGGTCTGCTCGAGTTGCGCCGCGAACGTCGCCGCGATGTCGTCGCGGCCCGCTTGAATGGCCGCCTTGGTTTTGCCCGTCAGCTCGCCGACCTCGGACTTGTACTTCGCTTCTTCTTTTTCGAGAAGCGTCACGTTGGCCTTCACCATCGCGATCGACTCGTTCATTCGCGGAACCTGATCGTTCATATCGCGAATGTTCTGTTCCAGGATGATCTCGGGGTCTTCCGCGACCGATATGAAAAACCCTACGAACGAACGGATGACCCGTGAAAAACGATTCCACATGGCTGATAGTTGCCCTTTCCCCGCGCTGCTCTACTGTCCGGTCTTGCCACTCGCCGCCGGCCGCGGGTTCGCGGCGGTAGTGATTGGATTATCGGTCACGAAATAGGATACGCAATCCGCAATCCTTTGTTCCTCATTCTGCTTCTTCTGCCGCCAGCCGATGAACGATTCCTTCTGCTTGGCGACTTCATCCAAGTTAGCTTGTAATTTCGCTTTCTGCTCGGCCACGTACTTGTCGAGGTCCGCTTGGATCTTCCGATTCTCCTCGATCTTCCGCGCCTCCAGGTCTTCGACCGCTTTTTGATGCACGCGTTCGAATGCGTCCAACGCCTGATCGCGCCGCACCGCGTCTTGAATCACGTCTTGAATCTTTACGCCCGCCGCGTCCAGCGCCAGCATGATTGATCCCTTCTTCATCTCCGTCGGCATGTTCTTGATATGTTCGCTCGCGAGCATATCGGAGACTTTGAAGATCGTGAATCCGTTCGGCGCGCCCTTGATCTCGGCGGCCGTGTAGATATCATCGAAGCTGGTTAACTGGCCCATCGCAGCGGCGGCCGCGGGCTTTGCGAAACTCGCCGGTGGCGGCGGTGGAGCTACCGTAGCCGCGATCTGTGCGATCGCCATGGCGGCGTCGTTAGCCGGAGGCGGGGCGTTTGGGGTACCGCTCTCGACGGAGACAAAATGTTCGTACCACTTCTTAGACATAGGCACTTGTTATTGTGCCACGAGTAGACC
>VFZQ01000361.1 GCA_016871135.1 Acidobacteriota bacterium
CCCATTGGCATGCGCGTCTTTATGAAGAAAGCCAAGGGCCCCTATAAAGCCGGCTGGCAAACGGTCACCGTTCCTCCGCAGCCGCGATTTGTCGAAGACTTCAAGGAACTCGCGCAAGCGATCCTCCAGAAGAAACCGCTCAAGCACTCCTACGATCACGAACTTCTGCTCCACGAAACCCTGCTACGCGCCTCCGGAGAACTCCCACAATGACACGACGCACGGCGCTCGCCGCTTCCATATCCGCCGCCTTCGCCCAAGGCTCAAAAACAAATTCGGCCGTTACTGTCGGAGTACTCGGCAACGGAAACCGCGGCACCTATGTCGCCGAGATGCTGGCCAAGAACACGCCGGGCCGCGTGGTCGCGCTCTGCGATCTCTTCCCTGAAAAGATGGAGGCCGCCAAGAAGCGTATCGGCGTTGACAACCCGCGCCTCTACGCCGATTTCCGCAAGATGCTCGAAAGCGACATCGACGCCATCATCATTGCGACTCCCGTCTTCCTGCACGCCGAGCACTTCGAAGCCGCCGTCAAATCCGGCAAGCACATCTACATCGAAAAGCCCGCCGCCGGCACGGTCGCCGACTGCAAGAAGATCATGCAACTCGCCGATCGCGCCGATCGCAAGATCAACATCAACTTCGGCTTTCAGCGCCGCTATGCCGAGCTTTACCTAAAAGCGAAAGCCGTCGCCGATGCCGGCGACATCGGCTCGATTCACATGGGCTTCGCACGGTTCATCAAGAGCGAAGGGGCCTGGAACGAAGAGCGCCGTCTGCCACCGCCATCGACCGAGATGGGCAAGATCGTCGGCTGGAATGCATGGAAGGATTTGAACGGAGATCTGATCGTCGAAAACAATGTACATTCGATCGACGTGTTGAACTGGTTTCTCGGCGGCCGGCCCAAGAGCGCCATCGGCGCGGGTGGTTCGACCAAGACCCGCCAAGGCGATAACAGCGACCACAACTTCGTGGCTTATGAATACGCGAACGGCGTGCAGGGCCAACTGCTCGGCGCAACACTCGCGCCCGCGCGGTATCGCGATGTCGTCGAACAGTTCTTCGGCACAAAAGGCATGCTCGAAACCTCCGAAAACCACTGGAGGCACTTCCGCGGCCCCGGCAACGAGACGTTCGAAAAATCGCCGCGAAATAACACTATCGATTCGGTGAAGGCCTTCGTCGATCGCATCTCCACCGGCAAGGTGGAAAACACTGGCGTCCGTGGCGCCGAGAGCACGCTCACGGCGATTCTCGGCCGCATGGCCATGCAGGCCCGCCGCGAAGTTACCTGGGACGAGATGATGAAGTCTGCTTAAAGCTGGCGATCGCTTCGGCCGTGAAAATCGCGCGCGGATAGAAGGCAAAATTCGTCACCGCTTGCGAAGTCTTCAACCGCGCCAGTCCGCTCATGCCTTTCAGGTTCGGGCTGAAGCGGCCCCAGCCGAACTGCCGCTGGTCACCGCCGTCGTTGAGCTGGCCATTGGTGATGAAGCTGATGATCTTCGGCCCGCCGTCGACGGTTACGACGATGTGTTGCGGCTTGCCCGCCGCGATCGATCCCGCGTCCGACGCCCAGCGACTCTCGGTGCGGCCATCGGTGAGCGTCAACTCCACCGCGCCGCCGTCGATTGTCCGCAACGTCGCGCTGGCGCTTGCGAGCAGCGTTTGGCCCGCGTCGAGATTCGGCAGATTCACCCAGAGATCGAGCGTGAATCCCGCGCGCAAGTCCTCTTTGCCGTGATCGGCGCGGCGCGAGCGCTGATAGAAGGTCACATCGACGGGAGCAACAGGCGAAGGCGGCGCCGCCGCGCCCCACAACGCATCGAGCAACTTCGGGTTGAGTTCATGCACGCGCGCCACGTCCTTCTGCGTTTCGGTGAGATAGAACTTGCCGCCATCTTCGACCAGATCCGGATAACTCATGCGAATGATCGGGTCGTCGTCATAAAGTGCGATCTCCGGTTGCGACCAGCGGATGATTTTGCCCGTTGGACCATCAGCTTCGACGCCACCGGAAAGCCAAACCGGATTGCGGTCTTCGTATGCGTTCGTGCGCTGCCGCAGATGCTCGCGAATGAATCGCCCGCCATGATTGTGGAACCAGTAAAGATACTTTCCGTTTTCGGCGCGCCACGCGAAGTTCGCGGCGCGGGGATGTTTCATCAAACGGCCATCGGCGAAACGCATGTACTGCGAGGGCTCCCACGTGCGCCCGCCATCGCGGCTGTAGGTGTGGGCGGAGTGGCCGTCGATTGTGCGGAACACGCAGAAAATCGACCCGTCGCTCATCACGCTGAACGACTGCTCCTCGGCAATTGTCCCGCCGCCCTTCGGCGTGCGAATGCCGATATCACCATCAGGCAGCGTTTCCCACGTGATCTTCCGCGGATCGCTCTCGGTCAGGATGTTGGCGCTGCGTAAGAGAACTCCTTCGCTCGATGTGAAGAAGCCCTCGCCAAAGCCGCCGACCTTGTGCAACGGCACGTAGCCAGCGCCTTTGTAGGCGAACGCCTTCCCAACGGTCCAGAAGAACTTGATCTTGCCCTGGTACGGATTCTTGCGGTCAATCTCGAAGTCGCGCTGGGGAATTTCATAGCGCTCCCGCGACCAGGTGCGGCCGTGATCGTCGGTGTACTTGAAGACAAAATGCCCCAGCGAATCGACGCGGCGATTGAAGCCGTCCTTGTAGGCGGGTTTGTCGGCGATCACCTGGCGAATGTTGTCGGTGTTGTGATTGTAGAAGACATAGACGCGTCCCGAGTTGGCCTTCAACGTAACGGCATAGGAAGCCTCGGGGCCATCGTTTGGTTCAATATCGACCGCCTTCTCCCACGTCTTGCCTTTGTCGGTGCTCCGCAGGCTGACGACGTGTTGACCGCCCGCGCCCTCCTGGCCCGGACCGGTCGTGATCACGCAGAGCCACGCGCCGTCTTCGGTCTTGACGATGTAGGGCTGATCGGCGTAGAACTCGTCGGGGATCACGGACCCTGTGACAATATTGCGCGGGTCGTGAACTTGCGCGAAGACGGCCGCGGACAACAAAAGAAGGAAGCGCATAGATACTTACTACGATACCGGGCTGCTAAAGTACGAAGCTAGGCCATGCACGCCCGCGCTACGCCATTCCTCGCCCTTGCCCTGCTCACCGCCGGCTTCTATTGGAAACTGACGGCTACGCGCGGCGAGTTCATCTGGTTCGATCATCCCGACATGTGCGCGTTGGAAATTCCGCGGTTGCAATTTCAGGCGAGAGAATTTCATCGCGGCCGGTTTCCGCTCTGGGACCCACACATCTGGATGGGACAACCGTTGATCGGACAGACGCAGCCCGGGCCGATCTATCCGCTCAACTTGGCGATGTTGATGATTCCCCTCGACGCGGACGGCTCAATTAAGACGCAGACGTTGAATGCGTATTTCGTCATTCTGCATTTCATAGCGGCGCTGGGCGCCTATCTGCTGTGTCGCGGACTGAAGCGCTCGCGGACCGCGTCGATTCTGGGCGCGGCGGCATTTTCCTTTGCCGGTTTCACGGGAAGCGTTCCGTGGGTCGATGTGTTGAACGGTGCAATCTGGATTCCGTATATTGCGCATTTCGTGACGCAGTCGATCCGATTGTCGAGCTTTCGGCACGCGGCGCTGGCGGGACTGTTCATGGGCCTGAGTTGGCTCAGCGGGCATCACGAAATTCCGCTGATGACAACGCTCGGCGTCACGATTGCATGGCTCGCTTCGCGACGGTGGAAGCAGGGGTTTGTTTCGGTGACAATCATGGCGATGATCGCCTCGGCGCAGATGATTTCAACGATCGAATTCGGCAGGCTTGCGAAGCGCTGGGGCCCCGCCAATGGCCCCGTCGGCTGGAACGATCCGGTCGCGTATCTATCGAGTTCGATCTACAGCCTCACGCCGCGCAGCCTTGCCGGACTTGTCCTGCCCGGACAAGGCACGAACGCCGATTCTTCGGCCTTCCTCGGTATCGTGACGATCGCACTGGCCGCGCTGGCAATCGCAACCGTTTGGCGATTGCGGCCGGTGAAGTGGCTAACCTTCGTCGCGCTGGGATCCGGCATTTTCGCGCTCGGAGCGTTCACGCCGGTTCACGGATGGCTCTACGCGATCGTACCGATGTTGAGCAAGGCGCGCGTGCCGTCGCGCGCGATTGTGATTCTCGACTTCGCGCTCGTAATTTTGGCAGCCTACGGCGCCGATCAGTTTCTGCGTGGCTACGGCCGCCAAGCCGCTCGCCGCATCGCCACGATCGCCGCTGCGCTCGGCGCATTGATTCTCATCGCCGCAATCATCTTCAAAGTCGACACGACCAATGAAACCGTACTCGCCGCGCTGGTGGCGTTCGGCTTCTTCGCGCTACAACGAAATTGCGAGAAACTCACTAAGCCCGTAACCGCCGCACTGCTGTTGCTGATGATGATCACCGAGTGGCACGCGACGTTTACGAAGCCCTGGCAGAGTCGCTATGAAGAGAATGCGCAGCCCTATGCGCGCGGACTGCGGACACATGGCGACATCGTTGACTATTTGAACAGGCAGCCCGGTCCGACTCGCGTCCGCGTCAACGATCGTGACGTTCCCGCCAACTTCGGCGACCTGCACGGAATCGACATGCACGAGGGCTACAGCGCCGCCGCGACTGCGAATCTATTGCACTACGGCCGGCACACGCAGAACGCGCAGCGCATCTTCGCCATCACCCACTACATCGCTAAAGCCCCCGATTTGCCCGAGACGCTCGGCCCCGTGTTCAGTGGCCGCGACGACAACGTGAAGGTCTTTCGCGTGACGAATCCTCTTCCTCGCGCCCGCGCCGTTCACCGGGTCGAATCCGTGCCGAGCCCCGCGCATCTTGGCGTGCATGTCGACAATCCGCAATTCGATCCGGCCGAGATAGCGTTGACCGTGAACGACCCGATCGCGCTCGAATCGTGTGCCGGCGATCAGGTGACCGTAGCAGCCTATGCGCCGAACCGCGTCCGCATTAAAGCGGACATGAAGTGCCGCGGTTTGGTCGTACTCGCCGACACTCACTTTCCTGGCTGGCAGGCGACAATCGACGGCAAGCCCGCCGCGATTCATGAAGCCTATGGCGCGCTCCGCGCTGTCGTCGTCGAAGCGGGCGTGCACGAAATCGACTACCGCTTCAAGCCGACTTCGGTTTATCTCGGCGTGGGTCTGGCGGCTATTGGGCTTTTGTTAAGCCTGACCATCGCCGTACGACCTCCAGGCCGTCGGGCGTAACCGGATCCCCGGATTGCAAGATCTCGTCGACCGCCATGCGTTCCACGTATTCGACCTCTTCCACCTGCAGTCGCAAGGGCCCATCGTAGACGGCGTGAAACGCGCGGCCCCAGACGCGGCCTTCGGCGAAGTAGAAGTCGAAGAGGAAGCGGAGCGGTGTATTGACGATGCCCATCTCCTCTTCGAGTTCGCGAACGGCGGATTCCTCGTAGCACTCGCCCGCCAACACAACGCCACCCGTACACGGATCCCACCAACCTGGGTACACATCCTTGGTGGCAGTGCGCTTTTGAACGTATAGGAGTCCGGCGGGATCGGTAACGACGATGTACGTCGCGCGATGAACCAACGCGAGGGCACGCATCCACCACCGCGGCGCACTGCCAGTTACGTTATTCGCTTCATCGACAATCGCAACGATTTCGTCGCGCGCGCTCATCGCCGCGTACGGACGCCGCCCGATGTCGTGCCGTCCCAAACACCGTCGCCCTGTGAGTTGTAAATGCCGAGCTTTTCCCAATTTTCCCGCGTGAGGCCGTTCAGATCCCAGTAAACACGGCCATCCTTCAGCGTCAGTTCAGCCGTCAGCCGCTGCTTGCCGTTCATCTTCGCGCCGTACACGTCGACGAATCCGAAGTTGCCGTTTTCGAGCTTTAGAACCGCGATGTCGGCGACCGCGCCGACGGAGAGATGACCAAGGTCGGTGCGCTTAATTTGCTGCGCCGGCTGCCACGTCGACGCCGCGATGACTTGCTGCATCGTCATGCCCATGTTGAGGAA
>VFZQ01000362.1 GCA_016871135.1 Acidobacteriota bacterium
GGCGTCGGTAGATCGGCCTTCGCCAACTTACCTTTCACATTGCCGCTCGCGAGCAGTTTCTCGACTTCGGCCCAGGTTCGGGGAGCGCCGGTAAGAATCGCCGGAGCGGCAGAGAGAATGAGACGCCGTGACATCATGCGTCTCCTATGGTATTAGATTCGAGCGTCGCGCAAGTAGGCGGGCAGATTCGGCTTGGTCGCCTGCAGGATCGAAAGCACATTGCGGCGATCCGCCAGCGTAAGCCCAGCGTATTTCTTCGCCTTCGGTGGCGCGGTCAGAAGGATGTGCAGACGCCGATAGACCGCCTCGCGCGCCTCCGCCGGCATGCCGTCGAACGCTTCCGAGTAGATCATATAACTGCACGGATACTTGAACATTCTCTTGGTCAAGTCGAGTTGCCGCAACCCGCGGCCAGTGTTATCGAACGGCCCGCGCGCCGAAAATTTCTCGGCGAATCCGCTTGATCCCTTGATCGGTTCGGCTAGCGGCGCTTCTTCGATAAACAGCATGTAGTCGACGAGCTCCTCGGCCGCTTCGCGGATGCGGCGCTTGGTGGAATCGGAGCGGGTTGCCGGCGGGTCGTTGAAGATGCCGTTCATCGTTTTTTGATGATGCAGAGCGTGGCGGACCTCGAAGTTCACACGGACAAAGAGATTCGTCATCTGCGTTTGATGTTCGAGGACCATCAATGCGACAACGTCGCTGTTGGGCGTCAAATACCGCGCCGGATCGAACCTCGACGAGATCTCCTTGAGCGACTCCGGTTTGTCGCGCTCAACCGCGACGACGTTACCCATGTGTTTACCCTGCTGAGCGCCGGTGACGTACCAACCGCCCCAGCGATCCTCGATCGGGCTGCGATGATCGGTGACCTTCGTGCCCGCTTGGAACATCGGATAACCGCTCGGCTCCGACACCACGCTGCGAATGACAAGCCCGGGCACGCCCAATGTCGCAGACGACTGATGGCACTGCAAACACGAGTCGCGCCGCTCAAAGCGGGGTTTGGAAACCTCTTCCTGATCGAGCGAATAAAAGATGACCCCTTGCGAAGGATCGAGCGAAGTCAGTTCGACAACATCGCCGGTCTGCACAAACCCGACCGTCACGTCGTCGTTGAAGTAAATCGCGCGAGGCATGCGCGGCGTAATGCGGGGCGCCTGAAAACTGGTCTTTGAAAAGACCATCACCTGCGATTCAACCGGCACGTCGAAGGCCTTCAATACCGAAGCGAGGTAGCCCGAGCCGTCGTCCTTGAAGTCGAGCTTCACACGTCCATCGGCAAGCTTCCGATTCAGCCTCGTGGCAGGGTCGTTTGTCGGGCGCCTGGTGTACTCGATCGCCTCGTGATCGAGCGGCACAAGGAACGAGCCGCCCAGTCCGGCGATGGCGACCGCCGCGGTCGCGGGCAATAGCAGTTGCTTACGTAGCATGCAGCACCTCGAATTTGGAAGCACAAAGCGGCACATGGCGTTTGCCGCCGGGAACGAGTTCGTCGAGCATTGTCGACCGGAATGCATCCTCGATCTCTTTATAAGCGTTGTCCAGCCGGCGGTGCAGCGGACACAACTTCACACCATGATCGGCGATGTTCAACGGACACGTCTTGATGCGTGGAATCGGATCGACCGCGGTTACCACTTCAAGCATCGAGATCTTCGAGGCCTCGCGCGCCAGCCGGAATCCGCCGTTGCGGCCGCGCTGCGAATCCAGAACGCCCGCGCGGACAAGCTGCTGCAAGACTTTCGAGAGGTAGTCTTCCGGAACCTGCGTGGCCTCGGCGATTCGCTGCGTCGTGGCCGCTTCATCGGGCCGCGCGGCAAGCCACGTCACCGACCGGAGTGCGTATTCGAGCGTCGTCGAGAACATGCAACTCGATTATACGATAACCGGATCTATTTATCCAGATATAATTGATGGACGATGACACCGATCGAAGACGCCAGGAATCTGGGCCCCAAGTCGGCGGCGGTGTTGCGGCGAGCGGGCGTGCATACCGTCGAAGATCTGCGCGAAATGGGCTGGCAAGAGGCCTGGGCCCGCGTCATTGAAATGTTCCCGAATCGCCGCAACACGAACATGGGCTACGGACTGGCCGGTGCTTGCCTCGACGTCGATTGGAGGAAACTCCCCGCCGAAGTGCGCGCCGAAGTCTTGGCGAACCGGATTCGCCGCTATTGACGCCAAGGCTCCAATCAAATACAGTCAACCAATAACCTCGTAACGGGAGACCATGGAAATGCAAGTTCGATTACTGCTCGCGGTCCTGTGGGCAGCACAGACCGCCCACGCGCAGCTAACCACGGGAACGATTTCGGCCAGTATTCGCGACGGTCAATCCGCCGCGATCGCCGGCGCAACCGCCAGCCTTTTGAATGAAGGACGCGGTACTCGACTGCCCAGTGTCATATCATCCGACACAGGCGACATCGTCATCCCCAACATTCCACCAGGCACCTACACGCTCGAAATTTCCCAGAAAGGCTTTAAGTCGCTGCGCCGCCCCGGCGTTGCCGTCAGCGCGGGCGACCAGAGCAGCCTCGGTATACTCACGCTCGAAGTCGGCACGGTTTCCGAGAGCATCACTGTCAGCGCCGAAGCCGCGCAACTGCAAACGCAGAGCGCGGAGCGATCATTCACAATCACACCGTCCGCCGTTCAAAATCTCCCGATCGCCAATCGGTCGTTCACCGCTCTCGCATCGCTTTCGCCCGGCGTCAGCGGCACAAGCCGCATCGGCGACCGCGCGTCCACGGGTGGCAGCAACAACAACATCATGATGGACGGCGTCTCCACCATGGACACCGGCAACAACGGCATCCTCCTGCAGATGAACGTCGAATCGATTGCCGAGGTGAAGATGCTCGTTTCGAACTACCAGGCCGAGTACGGCCGCTCCAGCGGACTGCAAATCAGCGCCGTGACAAAGAGCGGAACCAATCAATTCCATAGCTCGGCCTATACCGTCATGCGACGCTCCAAATGGAACGCCATCAGCCAGACCGCGAAATTGAACGGCGACCCCAAGGGCCGCATCGACGATAAGGATCTCGGCTACTCCATCGGCGGCCCGATCGGCCGCCCCGGCCGCCAGAACAAGCTGTTCTTTTTCTACGCCCACGAATACGCGCCGCGCACCACCGGAGGGTTGATCGTCCGCTTCCGCTTCCCCACCGCTCTCGAGCGCGCCGGCGACTTTTCCCAAACGACCGACAACAACGGCACTCGTTTCCCCTACATCAAAGATCCGCTCCTGACGGGCGCCTGCTCGGCAACCAATCAAACCGGTTGTTTCCGCGATGGTGGCGTCCTCGGGAAGATCCCCGCCAGCCGCCTCTACCAGACCGGTCAGCAGATTTTGAATCTCTATCCGATGCCCAACGTAAACGTCGCCGGCGTCCCCTACAACTACGAAGGCACCCGGCCGAACCAGTCGTTAATGTCGATGCAACCTGTCGCCCGCATCGACTATCAACCGTGGGAAAAACTACGCGGCTCGTTCAAGATGAGCGGGTGGAGACAGCAGAATCCCGTGATCATCGGCAGCGTCCCCGGCTTCAACGACTCCACGCAATATCACCCCTTCATTACGCTGCTCGCAACGACGGTCAACTACAGCATCAATCCGACAACGTTTATGGAGGGCACATACGGCCGATCGCAAAACGAATTGGCGGGATGCGTGCTCGCTCAGGGCGGCACGGGCCCGACGTTCTGCGAGAACGGCCTCGCCACTAGCGAAAAGGCAAATCTCGATAAAGCGGGACTCGGCGCGCTCCCGTCGCTATTCCCCGATGCCGGCGTCATCAATCCCGAGTACTACGCTTTCCAAGCTCTTGAATCGCTTAAGCCGCCGACATGGGACGGCAAGCGCATCCGCATGGTGCCCGGATTCAGCTGGGGCGGACGCATCGGCAACGCGCCACCGAACTTTCCGTACCCAGGCTATCTCAACATCAACCGCACGCAAGACGTCTCGATTAACCTGACCAAAACCGCCGGACGGCACACTCTAAAAACCGGTTTCTACAACACGCACAGCTTCAAGGCGCAGCAGCGCCAGGGCTGGGCCGGCAGCATCAACTTCGGCAACGACGCGAACAACCCGCTCGACTCCGGCTTCGGTTTCGCCAACGCCGCCCTGGGAGTCTTCTCTTCCTACAACCAGTTCTCACGCTACGTCGAAGGCAGCTTGGTCTACGACAACACCGAGTTCTTCGTGCAGGACAACTGGAAGGTGAACGGCCGCCTCACGCTCGACTACGGCGTCCGCTTCGTGCGCCAGCAGCCGCAGTACGACAAGTTCCTGCAAGCGTCGAACTTCCTTCCCGAAAAATGGACAGCGGCGCAAGCACCCTTGCTCTATCTCCCAGGCTGCGCGGGCGCATCGCCCTGTTCCGGAGCAAACCGCCAGGCCCGTGATCCGCGCACCGGGCAACTCCTCGGACCGAATAGCGTCGTCGCCATCGGCACGCTCGTTCCCGGCTCCGGAAATGCCACCAACGGACTCTTTGTATCCGGCAACGGAATCGCCAAGACGACCTACGAATGGCCGCTTCTCCGCCCGGCTCCGCGCTTCGGCATGGCCTACGATTTGACCGGCAAGCAGACGATCGTCCTGCGCGGCGGCGGAGGTCTGTTCTATGATCGCCCCTCCGGCAACTCGATCTTTCCGCAAATCCAGAACCCGCCGACCATCCGAAACCTCACGCTTCGCTACGCCGGCTTGCAGTCGCTGAGTAGCGGATTAACCACCGAAGCTCCGCCTTCGCTGAGCGTCTATCAGTACAAGAGCGGACTTCCCGCCACCTGGCAGTGGAACTCGGGTGTGCAGTTTATGGTGGGCAAGGCAATTGTGCTCGATGTCGCCTACACCGGTGAATGGGCCAACAACCTCGTCGAAAACGTCGACATCAACGCCGTCGATTTCGGCGCTGCCTTCCTGCCCGGCAATCAAGACCCGACACAGACCAGCGCGCTGCCCGGATCCGCCGTTTTGCCCACCGACCAGATGCGCGCGTTCCGCGGCTACAGCGGAATCACGCAAGCGATTCCTCGCGGCTGGCTCGTCGCGCACACGATGGAGATGTCGTTGACACGGCGGTTCTCCAACGGGCTGTCGTTCGGACTCAACGACACTATCCTGCTTGCCCAGCGCGGCAGCACCGGCGCCCGCCTGCAGCACAACGCCGACGGCACGTTTACACAACGTGCCGATCAGGACGCCGCCGACAAACTGCTCGGCAATTTCATTCCCACGCGTCATACCTTCAAAGGCAACTTTGTCTGGGAGGTTCCCGGGACCAAGCGCGCCGACACCGCCGGCTCGCGTGCGCTCAAGCTCCTGACCAACGATTGGCGCTTCTCCGGCGTATGGTCCGCCAACACCGGCGGCGCCTATTCGCTCGGCTACTCGTATCAAGGCGGCGGCGGCAATCAGAACATCACCGGCTCGCCCAACTACGGCGGCCGCGTGCGCATCCTCGGCGATACCGGTTCGGGCTGCTCGAGCGACATTTACCGCCAGTTCAACACGGGCGCCTTCACCGGACCGTCGGTAGGAAGCGTTGGACTCGAATCCGGCGCCAGCTATCTCCGCGGCTGCTACTTCCAGGCCCTCGATCTCTCGATCGCCCGCGAAGTCCGCATCGGTGAGTCGAAACGATTGCAGTTCCGCCTCGATATCTTCAACGCCCCCAACGAAGCGCGTATCACGGGCCGCAACACGACGCTCAACCTCGTCAGCCCGCTCGATCAAACCGTGACAAATCTTCCGTTCGACGCGAGCGGAAACATAATCCCTTCGCGTTCGCAGCCCAAGAATGCGGGCGTTGGACTAGCGACCGGTTATCAAGGCCCGCGAAATTTACAGGCGCAGATTCGCTTCGTATTCTGAGGCCTTCGCGCACAACGGACTCGATCTGGCCTGTGCGCTTCGATACAAAACAGTTGGTACGGATGAGAGGACTTGAACCTCCACGCCCTTGCGGGCACCGGAACCTAAATCCGGGGCGTCTGCCAATTTCGCCACATC
>VFZQ01000363.1 GCA_016871135.1 Acidobacteriota bacterium
AACGGCCCGCGCAGGCTTGTTGCCCGATCCATCGACGGCGGGATAACTTTCAGCGGCGCGCAACACCATGAGTCGCTCCCCGACGCCCAGTGCAACGCAGGGCTTGCGCGCTACCGGCGCCGGGGACGAGACTTGCTCCTTTTCACGAACGCCGCCAGCACGCGGCGCGAGAACCTGACCATCAAAGCCAGCGCCGACGGGGGCAGAACATGGGCCCCGGGCCGGACCATCCATGCCGGCCCGGCAGCCTATTCCACCGTGATCCCGCTGCGCGATGGTTCCATTGGTGTGCTGTACGAACGGGGAGAGCGATCGCCCTACGAGCGAATCACTTTCGTCCGGTTGACGTTGGACTGGGTGATGGGCGCTTGAAGAACCACCTCGAGCCTTGAACATCCCCACCCGTAGGGCGGAGCCTTGCCCTCTCCCCGACACTTGCACTCCGTTTTGCGCTGAGCCAAGACATGGCCTGCTATACTCGCTCGAAAATCCCTTGCCTGTGCGTTAAGCTATAGGTTAACATCGAAAAGAAGAATGACCCGCCCGATCGCCTACCATGGTTCGAAGTTCACGATCGCCTACGCCCGAGACGAGTCAGGGCGCTTTCCGGGATTGGAGTTCTTCAATCAACTAACGACTTCGGACAAGGCGAAACTCTACGCCTTGTTCATCCTCGCGGCTGATCATGCGTCGACGAAGAACCCGGAAAAATTCGGCAACCTGGGCGACGGCCTCTTCGAGTTCAAGTCGTTTCACATCCGCATGCCGTTCGCATACGCCGCAGCTCCGGAACGCGCGGTTATCCTGATTTCTCACGGTTTCATCAAAAAGTCTCAAAAAGCGCCGGCCGCCGAAATCGAAAGAGCCGGAGAATTCTCGCGGAAGACCAAAAGAGCCGCAAACTAACGCTCGTTCGAAGAGCGACCTGACTACTTACTCGGACCAATATCATGACTACGAAGCACAACGAACTGATGAAGGATCCGGCGTTCCGCCAACAACTCGCCGTCGAGTTGCTGGTCGCCGAAGCCGCCGAGATCATCGCTCAACGCATGTCGGAGAAGGGCATGTCGAAAGCGGACCTCGCCCGCGAACTCAAGAAATCGCGCGCCTGGGTCACTCAGCTGTTAAGCGGGAAAAACAACCTGACAATCCGCACGCTCGCGGAAGTCATCCATACCCTCGGCGGCAAAGTAGAGATTACGTGTTCGTCGCCGATGGGAACACGTGCAGCGCGATCACGATAGTACCGACCACGGCTTGGACGGCAGCAACTCGCTTGAACCGGCGCAGCCGCCTGTTTTCCCAACAATCGTCGCGACCAAGGGATTTCATTTGGCCAGCACATGCTGCTACCAAACGCGCAGTGCCGACCTGCTTCTTCAACTTGCAGGCTCCGGCCGCATGTTCTCTCAGCTTTGACCCGATCCGAATTCCGCCAACAAGGTAACTAGGACAGGAATGACCTCAACCCGAGTTGTTCGACGGCATCGCCTTTCCCATCCAGAAATAGTGCTTGACAAAATAAAGAATATAATGAAACAATAGCAGTGCGGAATAACGCAAGTATTCCAAGTCACCGGCGACGCCACTCCCGGCCCTGTTCTCAGGAAAAGGAGCCCTTCACCCGTGGAATTCAACCAAGCCACCTTCCCCTTCGGCCAATCCGCCGTCGTCGCCCCTGCCGACCGCGCCGACTTCGAAGCTCTCAAAACCAGCCTCCTCGACGAACTGAACCCCTTCACCTACCTGCAGGCTGTTCTCGTCGACGAACTGCTCCATGCCTCCTGGGAGATCGCCAGAGCCCGTAAATACGGCGCTCCACAGCCCTTCATCGACCGCGCCACCCGCAACTGGCATCGCTCCCGCAAAACACTGGCGAGACTCCACACCGCCTACACCGCTGGACAAAAACTCCTCGAAGGCGACGACTCCCTCGCCTGCTTCGACGCTCCGCTCGCCAACCCCCTCGCCATCGCCAAGCGCACACCCGCTCGCAACGCCGTCAAATGGGTCCGCGCCGACGATAAGAAACTATTCGAAGAAATGAAGGTTCAATAAAATGGCAAGCCCAGCTCAAATCATCGCCAATCAGGCCAACTCGCAGTTCTCCACCGGCCCCAAAACCGCCGAAGGATAAGCCCGCTCGGCCAAGAACGCTCTAAAGAACGGCTTCCACGCCGTCCCCGCCCTCAAGCCCGAGGACAAAGAGCGCTTTTTGCAATTCGAAGCCGATCTACGCGATTCCGTCTTCCCCAACGGCGCGCTCGAAGAAGGCGCCTTCCTCCAACTCCGCGACGCCGCCTGGCACCTCGAAGAACTCCGCCGCCAGGTCAACGCCCTTTTTGCGGAACAGACCCAATCCGACCCCCTCGAATCGGAAGACTTCGAGAAATTGCAAAACCAAGCCAATCGCGCCCGCGCCGCCGCCGAGATGTCCTTCTACCGGGCCCTTCGGACGCTGGAAGAACTCCAAACCACGCGCCTCGCCCGCGAAATCCACCTCATGAAGGAGGAGCATGCGGAAGTCCCCATCGGCGCCAGCCCAAAATCGTTCACTTACGAAATGCTCGACGGCTTGAAATTCAACCGCGCCGACCGCGAACTCTTCGTCGGCACCAACGGCTTCCGCCCGCGCCGCGAAACGGTGGAAACCCCAGCCGTGGCCACGCCATAGCCCCGGGGCTCAACCCCGCCAACGCTCCCAAAGCGCCGGCCCGAGCCGCACGCCGGCGAACGCCACCACCATCGCGAACAGCGCCAACGAAACGGCGATCGTGAAATAGCGGCGCGCTGGATCGAGAGTGCGCGCCGCCTCGCGCGGCGGTGCGAATACCAGCGCCGCTTCGACATCGGCCAACGCGAAGCCCAGCCGCTGGCGCTTATTCTCGATACGGATTTCGTATTTGGCGGCGGCCTTCAACGGAATGCGCAACGATGACGCGGCGGCGTAATTGCTCTCGCTAATCGGCGCGCCATCGGCCATCACGATGACGCGCAATCCCTCGCCCGCGCCCCGCACGCCTTGATAGTTCAACTCCAATGTCGCCGCCTGTTGCTCCAACGGGAACTCAGCGACCACGCGCTGCTGCATCGCTTCCAGGCGGACGGTTTCGTGGATCAGCACCACCCGTTTCGGCTCGGCCGTTAACGCCAGCGCGGCCAGCAACAACCGTATCATTGATCGCTGTACACCGGCTTCCCGGCGACGTAAGTCGCACGCACTTTCACACGCGGCAACTCGTCGACGGGCAGCGTCATAATGTCGCCGCTCAATACAAGAAAGTCCGCGACCTTCCCCACTTCGAGCGTGCCCTTCCAATCCTCCTCGAACGCCGCGTACGCGCCCGCCCACGTCCAACTGCGCAACGCCTCTTCCCGCGTGAATCGCTCTTCCGGCCGCCAACCTCCCTTGGGATTCCCCTGCAAATCCTGCCGTGCGACGGCGGCGTAGAATCCGTGCAGCGGGTTCGGTTCTTCGACCGGGAAATCGCTGCCGTTAGCCACCACCACGCCCGCGTTCAACATCCGCTTCTGAGCATACGCGCCGCTGATGCGGTCCGGCCCCAACCGCGCCAAAGCCCATCGCATATCCGACGTCGCATGGGTCGATTGCATCGACGCGATCACCCCCGCCTTCTTGAACAACGCGAAATCCGGCAAAGCCACGGCCTGCGCGTGCTCGACCCGAAACCGCTTCTTCGAGTCTTCCCCAAGCACCTTCACATACGCTTCGAGCACCATCTTGTTCGCGCGGTCGCCGATCGCGTGCGTGTTCACTTGAAACCCTTTGTCCAGCGCCTGCCGCGCCACGCGCTCCACCGTTTCACTCTTCAAAATCATGAGACCGGTATTGCCCGGATCATCGGAATACGGCTGCCAGAACGCGGCGCCGCGCGAGCCCATCGCTCCATCGGCCATCAGCTTGATGCTGCGCACGGTCAGCATCTCGTGCACCTCCGGGCCTTTGGCCAGGAAGGAACTCCACATGCGGCCTTCGCCGCCGATCATCGCATACACGCGCACCGGCAGTTGCCCGGCGGCCAGCAGCTTGCGATACGCGCGCAGGTCCTGTTCGTCGATGCCCGCGTCGTGCACCGACGTGATCCCGAGCCGCGCGCATTCAATCGCCGCGGCGCGGATACGCGAGATCACTTCATCATCGGTCGCATTCGGAATCTTCGACCCCACCAGGCCTTGCGCGCGGTCGATCAACACGCCCGTCGCATGGCCGGCTTTATCCCGGACAATCTTGCCGCCCATCGGATCGGGCGTCTTGTCGTCGATGCCCGCGAGCTCCAGCGCCTTCTGATTCACCCAGCCCGCGTGCCCGTCGACACGCGTCAAATAGACCGGATGCGCCGGCGCCGCCGCGGTCAACGCGTCGTGTGTCGGGAATTCCCCGCCCCAGTTTGTCTGATCCCAACTGCGGCCGCGAATCCAAGCGCCCGCCGGCAGGCTCGCCGCCCTCTTGCGCACGATCGCCGCGACATCGGCCACCGTCTTCACGTTGCGCAGATCGAACGTCTCGATCTGCAAGCCGAGTCCTTCCATGTGCACGTGGCTATCGATCAGGCCCGTTATGATCGGAGCGCCTTTCATATCGATCGTCCGCGCCGCCGGACCAACCGAATCGCCGATCGCAGAATCGCCGATCGCGATGATGCGCCCGTTGCGAATCGCCATCGCGCGCGCCTTGCCTTTGCCCGTGTAGATCGTCGCGTTGACGATCGCGAGATCGGCGGGCTGCGCGGCCGCCACTAACGCCGCCAACACCGCTAAAATAGGGAACATGGAAGACAGTATGGCACAGGCCTCGCCGGCTCCTTTATCGGTGGAGCTGCCGGTCTGGAAGAACGCCGCGGCGTGGGTATGTGCGGTGTTGATCGGCATCTTCTTCATCGGCGCGGGGCTTTGGAAATTGACCGATCACCTCGGCGCCGCCACGCGCATGAATCAGATGCTGGTGCCCGGCGCGCTGTCGGTGCCAACGGCGCTGTTCTTCGGAGTCGTCGAAACGTTCGGCGGCGTGTTGCTCTTCGTCCCGCGCTTCCGCCGTTGGGGCGCGGCCCTTTGCACGGGCATGTTGATCGCCTTCATGGTCTACATGGCGTGGAACTACGCGGCGCTGAAGGGCATGGACTGCACGTGCTTCCCCTGGCTTGAGCGCGCCGTCGGACCGGCGTTTTTCTGGAGCGATGCCGGGATGATGGCGATGGCACTCCTCGCGGGCCTGTGGGCCCCGCGCGCTGAAGGCCGCAAAGCCGCGGGCTTGATTTTCGCGTCGATCCTCGCGCTGGCCGGCGTGGCCTATGGCATCACCGAGTCGCGCCAGTCCGGCACGAAAGCGCCCGATTCGATTACCGTCGAAGGCCAGCCCTACTCGCTACAACAAGGTCGCATTCTGCTCTACTTCTATGACCCCGAGTGCTCCCACTGCGACGCCGCAGCGCGCCGCATGTCCAAGCACGCCTGGAAGTCGGTCACCGTCATCGGCCTGCCCACGCGCGTCCCGCAATTCGCGCAGTACTTCATGGACTCGACGAACCTGAAGGGCAAGAACTCGCCCGATCACGAGTCGCTCAAGAAGCTCTTCCCATTCGGCGATCCGCCGTATGGCGTCGTGCTCGAAAACGGCCGCATGAAAGCCGGCCTCGCGCGTTTCGATGAGGCCGAGCCCGAAGCCTCGCTGCGCAAACTCGGCTGGATCGAATGAGCGGTTTCTACCGCGTCGCGCAAGGGCTGCGGTTGAGCTCGCTCGGTATCGGCACGTATCTCGGCAATGCCGACGATGACACCGATCGCGCCTATGAAGCGGCGCTGCATGCGGCCATCGACGGCGGCATAAACGTCATCGACACCGCCCGCAACTATCGCCGCGAGCGCTCCGAGAGAGCGATCGCGCGCGCCATCGCCGGACGCAAGCGCGACGAACTGATCCTCTGCACCAAAGCCGGTTACCGCATCGACGGGCCCGGCCACTCGCTCGATCCCGGCTTCCTCGAAGCGAACTTGCACGCCTCGCTCGCTA
>VFZQ01000364.1 GCA_016871135.1 Acidobacteriota bacterium
ATCGGTCGCGAGTCTCCTGTTCTCGTCTTGACAACAAGATCATCCGACAGACGACCGGTGGTTTCAAAATTTCAAATGTTTTTGGCTAGTATTTTCGTGAAAAACTTCTCGCGGAAATTCGCTCTTTGGGGCATGACAGCAAAAATTGTCCTCATTGGCGCCGCGCTGACTCTTGGAGCCTTCGCCGGCGAACGGCTGAAGAATCCGGCTAAGGCCGAACTATGGAATGGCTCGGTTACCCGCAATGCGGGACCGGTTGGGGAGGTACCCGAATGCGCAAACGGCTGCCAGCGGGTCGATCTTGATATCGATTTGCCGGGCGGAGTTTGGAACAACAAGCCGGGCGGCGTGCAAGTGGCGATCCGGTGGACGGGCGGCACGTTCGGAGACAATCTGCGGTTGTACGTCTATCGGGGCTCGTCGCTGATTGCGAAGTCGGATGGCATCATTGCGATCGCGCAGTCGGTGCTGATTCCGTCGGCGGCGAATGGACCGGTGAAGATTTATATTGCCTACGATCCGGACTCGACGACGAATCCGATCGCCTATGAGGGGCTGGCGGAAGTGGAGTATACGCCGAAGGTCCACCCGCTTCGCCGCTTGATGCCGGACCTGGAGGCGCGGCCGCAGCGGAACCTGACGTTTAATCCCGGCGGGATCTTCTTCGACACGATTTCGGATCTTTATCCGAGCTGCTATGTCAGCGAAGTGCAGGAAGAGAACGCGCGCCTGTGTCTGCGATTCGATCAGATTTTTGCGAACACCGGCGAAGGGCCGATGGAGTTGCGATTCTCGGTTCCGACGGGTGCAACACCGGCGCTGACCAATGTCTTCCAGCGAATCTACTGGAGCGACGGCGCGTCGCACTTCGAAGACCGGCCCGCGGGGCAAGTGGTTTGGCACGACGCGCACCAGCACTATCATTTCGCGAGCTTCGGGATTTCCCGCCTCTGGGCGATCGACAAGGCGACGGGAAAACAGAAAGGTAATAGCCCGGTTCGCGAGCGTAAGTTGAAGCGGATGCCGAAGCAGAATCAGGTGTCGGCGGGCCGGAAGGTGAGCTTCTGCCTGGCCGATACAGAGATCGACTCGTGGGCGAAGAAGGGCGATGGGCCGCGGACTTACATCGCTCCCGACTGCTTGTTCCCGGCGTTTGCCGCGGGCGGACGGGATCACTACGTGCAGGGCATCACGCCGGGCTGGGGCGATATCTACGATTACTACCTGCCCGACCAGTACATCGACGTCTTCAACCTCCCCGATGGCGAATATGTTCTGGAAAACCGGGGCGATCCGGACGGCAAGTTGGCAGAGGTAAGCGAGGCGAACAATTGCTCGTCGATCCGGATCCGGTTGCAGAACTTGTCGACGGCAAGTCCGTCAGTACAGATTCTGGGGCCCGGACCGGCGTGCCGTTAGTTAGGCAGCGACGTCGATACGTGTGTGGCTGCTGGACTTGATCTGCGCGAACTGCCATTCGAGGAGGCGGCGCATGGCGTTGTTGGCCGAGACGGTGAACGTTATTGCCGCGGTCTGCTCGACGTGTGAGCCGACAGCGGGTTTATCGACCGGAGCAACTTCTGGCGGCGTCTCGGGGGCGATAACCGGAGGCAACGGACCTTCGAGAACTTCGACGCTTTCGAAGCTGACCGATCGGGTATGCTCGAAGCCGAATTGGAAAGACTCAAGCGAGTCGAGTCTTTCGAACTGTCGTTCGATGCGGTGCGGATTGGGGTTGTGCACCTGGGAGGCGAGTTTGCGAAGGAGCTTGCTGATGTCTTCGACTTCGTCGTCGTCGAGCGTTCCTTCGACCGAGACTTCGACGGCGTAGGCCGATGACGAGGTCCGTTCGACGCCGCTCACGCGGTTGGCGCCGTCGGTGGCGGAATAACGTCCGACCGATTCAGAGGTCTGGGATGCGAACGAAATGTCGACGATGTCGCCGTCGCCGGTGCGCACCGAGAGAGCGCCGGCCGTTTGCGTCGACCGTTCGCGGTAGCTGGCCCGAGCTTGCACTTGATACGCGGACTGCGGGGCTTCGCAACTACACCTATGGATTCCACCAACGCTACTCATACCCCTCTCATCGTCTGGCGGAGGAGGAGTATGAGCTATTTCTTTTCGAAGCGATAGAGAGCGTTGTCGGCGCGGACGTAGATCTGGCCGTTCGACATGGCGGGCGTTGCGAAGCCGCCTTCGTTGCCGCCGCCTTTATGACTTCTACTCCCAACTCCTGATATCGTGAGAGCATGGATTGGCAAGACCGCATTATTGTCGACCCCAAAATCCTCGTGGGCAAGCCAGTGATCAAGGGAACCCGGTTGGCTGTTGAGTTCATCGTGGAACTGCTAGCCGCCGGTTGGACGCGCGGGCAGATCATTGAGAACTACCCGCACATTTGTTTGGAAGACATCCAGGCCTGCCTGGCCTATGCCGCTGAACTGCTACATGCTGAACATGTAATCTCAATCGAACACGCATGAAGTTCATTGCGGGCGAGAACTTCCCGGTCGCGGCGTTGCGCCTGTTGCGGCGCTCCGGATTCGACGTTGCCTCGATCGCCGAGGCTCATCCCGGCATACCCGACACCGAGGTTCTCGTTCTGGCGACGCTGCAATCAGGAGCGGAAGGTTCGATCAACGCCTATTCGGCCCTACTTGCCTTCGAAGCGGTAGAGAGCGTTGTCGGTGCGGACGTAGATCTGGCCGTTCGACATGGCGGGCGTTGCGAAGCAGCTTTCGTTGAGGTCGTTGGTTTTGATGACTTCCCAATCGAGCGCGGCTTTGATGACCGACACCTTGCCTTCCTCGCTGCAGGCGTAGATGCGGCCTTCGGCGGCGACGAGCGAAGATGAATAGCCGCCGAGCGCGCCGGGGATTCGTTCGGCCTTGCCGAGTTTGCCGGTGGCGGCGTCGAAGGCGGTCATTATGCCGCCGTTTTTCACCGAGAACAATACGCCGTTGGCGACGACGAGAGTGGGGATCACGCTGTTGAAGGGGCGCTCGTATTTCCAGAGTTCGCGGAGTTTGATTTCACCGGGTTTGGCCGTGGCGTCGAACTCATACGCGTAGAGTCCGTTGGCGCCCATGATGCGCTGCTGCATGGCCGACCACTCGGCCTCGGTAATGTAGCCGTCGCGGTCGCCCTGGTAGTGGGCGTAGCCGTTGTAGAGGGGGTTCTTGAGATACTCGTCGGGGCCGAGCTTGCCGTCCTTGTTCTTGTCCATCTTGTCGAGCTCGGGCGCGAACGGTTTGGGGGAATCGGCGCCGTAGCCGAAGAGGTAGAAGCGATTGCCGTCGACGATGGGGCTGCCGATGATGGTGGCGGGAAAGCCCGGCATCGAGGAGGTGCGTTTGCCGTTGGAGGCGAGATGCGCGCCGAAGATGCCACGCGAGACGGTGAGGAACTGGTCTTTGTAGCGCAGCGGGGTACCCCAGGATTCGAACTCGTCGCGCTCGGCCTTCCAGCGCATTTCACCGGTCTTTTTGTCGAAGGCGGCGATGAAGGATCCACCAAGCTGATCGATGAGGATAACTACGGTGGCGCCGTTATCGATGGGAGACGCGGAGATGCCCATGGTGTTTACGAACGGGCCCAGCGGGGCGCGCCAGAGTTCCTTGCCGGAGAGGTCGTAGGCTACGACGCCGAAATCCTTGAAGAAGGAATAGACATTGCGGCCGTCGGTGAGCGGCGTGATGGCGGCGGCGTGGTTGAGGGCGTTGGTGATTTGGTCGTGCTTCTTGTCGATGAATTTTTCCCAGAGCAGTTTGCCGCTGGCGCGATCGAAACATTGCGTGTAGAGTTTGTTGTCGGCGAAGCCTGTGATGAGGACGTGTTTGTCGGTGAGCACGGGCGACGACTTGCCGGGGCGGACTTCGGTGCGCCACACGGTGTTTTTGTTGGCGCCGAATTCGATCGGATAGCCGGCGCCGGTGGCGATACCGGAGCCGTTGGGGCCGCGGAAGCGCGACCAATCTTCGGCGTGCGCGATCAGCGCGGCGAGCAGGAGCAATCGGGGCATTGCTTCATACGATATGCCGTTTTCGATTTAACGGCAACTTAACGACGGCTTGGAGCGATCCGAATTTACAGTGGAGATATGAAGCGAATTTTTCTGGCGGCTGCGATGACGCTGGTGGCGCAACCGCCTCCGATGCAGCAGGGCGACGGCGTGTGGTCGCGCGATGCGTACTTTGGCGAGGCGCAGACATTTGACTCGTGCACGGGGCATCAGCCGGGCAACGGGCAGTATCATCATCACGCGAGCCCGACGTGTTTGCGGGCGCAGTTGAACGACAACCTGGAACTGGTGCGGGACACGCGGAACGGGCCGGTGTATCGCGAGAAGCCGAGCGGGTGGACGCACTCGCCGATACTGGGCTGGGCGTTCGACGCGTTTCCGGTGTACGGACCGTATGGGTATTCCGATGCGGCGAACGCGGGAAGCGCGGTGCGGCGGATGCGGAGCGGGTTCCGAGTGCGGTCGATGACGGCGCGAACGACACTGGCGGAGTGGTCGCGGGCGTATCTGTCGAACGTGGGCGCGGAGTTGACGGCGGCGCAACAGGGGCCACCGATCACTGCGACGTTTCCGTTGGGACGATACATCGAAGACTATGAGTATGTCGCCGGTATTGGCGATCTTGATGTCTACAACGGCCGGTTCACAGTGACACCGGAGTATCCGCGCGGAACGTATGCCTACTTCGTGACGATCGACGCGGAGGGCAGGCCGGCGTTTCCGTACATCCTTGGCCGGCAATACTACGGCACGCTGAATGGCGGCAACGCGCAGACCGTGCCGGCGGCAGCGCAGGACGCAACGATCGCGGGCTGGCGTACTGGGTCACAAACGGCGCGGGTGAAGAGCGCGTTCAATCCGTCGTCGGCGCCGTCGGCAACGTGGCCGTTTGAGAATATCGCGGGGGCGCGGATCAGCGGCGGAGTGACGGAGGCGACCAACGCGGATGTCCAGCGCGTGCGGCAGACGGATACCGATGTTTACGTGAACTCGAATAATCTGGCGAGCTACACGATGGGGCCGTGGTACGACGCGCTGATGGCGGGCGGAGTGTTTAGCAATTGGCCGTCGCGGCAGAATTTTCAGGCGCGGATTACAAAGTCGCCGGCACAGGCGACGGGCGCGCGGACGGCGACGGGGTTGGGCGCAGTGGGCATTTTCGTCAATGGCGTCGCGATGTTCAACATGCTGGATGGCGCGACATATTCGACGGCGCGATCGGCGGATGTGGGCGGCGGACTGGTGTCGCCGACGGCGGTGCATGTGTCGGCGGCATCCTTTGAAAAAGGGCCCTTCGCGAAGGGAGCGCTGGCGACGGCGTTCGCGATGTTCGGTGCGACGTTGGGCGGAGCGGCGTCGACGGCGTCGACCGCTACGTGGCCGACCGACTTGAATGGTACGACGGTGTTGATTCGCGATGCGAGCGGGGTGTCGCACAACGCGCCGATCTACTTTGTTTCGCCGACGCAGGTGAACTATCGCGTGCCGGAGGCGGTGGCGCCGGGATTTGGTGTCGTCACGGTGAGCTATAACGGGACCTCGTATCCGGGCAACCTGCATGTGCGCGATGCGTATCCGAGTGTGTTCATGCTGAGCGCCGAAGGGCAGGCGGCGGGGTACTTCTCGCGGCTGCGGAATGGCGCGGCGACGGCTGAGCCGATCGATCAGCCGGTGGATGTGAACGACACGGTTTACGCGGTCTTGTATGGGACGGGGCTGGGCGGCTTGAAGGATGTGACGGCGACGATCGGCGGATTGAACGCGGAGGTTGCGTATGCGGGGCCGCAGGGAACGTATGCGGGGCTGGATCAGTTTAACTTGATCGTGCCGCGATCGGTGGCGGGAAAGGGGCGCGTGGAGGTGGTCATTACGGTCGCGGGCAAGGTGTCGAACCACGGCTGTCCAAATTAGCGCGGAGTGAGCGGGAGCGGAGTTGAAGGTAAAGGAGTTACCGCTTGGTCCGGGTTGGCGAGAAGGTGAGGTTGGGGGTAAGTGTCTGTTTC
>VFZQ01000365.1 GCA_016871135.1 Acidobacteriota bacterium
ATCTTGAACCCGGACTGCCGCTGCAATACGTAATAGTGACCACGGCGCACAATACAGGGCAGCGCGCCCGGTTCAAGGTGATATCCCAGGAGCGTGCCTCGCACTGGATAGGCGCGGGGAATGCCGGTTCGGATCTGCGACGCCCACGCCCCGGCCGCGATGACGCAAGGCGATGCCGGCCGGTCTATCGCCGTATGCTCTTGGATCTGAACTCCGCGCGCGCGGCAAACGGCGGCAAGCGCATTGCAGATTGACCGGGGATCGGCCTGCGCCTCACCGGGGAACCAGCGCGCCGCGCCGATGCCAGGAATCGGTGCGCGGCGTGCCGCCTCGTCCGCCGCTAGCGCCTGCCACTCTATCCCCGGCGCCGGCGGTTCCGGATTGTCTAATTCCATTGCGCCGCAGACATGGAAGTCGATCGGTATTCCACTCTCCGATCGCAACTCTTCGATGAAAGGCGTGAAAAGCGCGAGGCTTTCAATTGCCCGTCTCGTCCACGGCGAATCGGCGCGGAACTCCCCTCCCGGTGACAGCATCCCCGCCCCCGCCCAACTCGACTCCGATGCGATCGGCCCCTTGTCGCAGACAGCCACCTTGACGCCTCGCTGCGCGAGCCGCCACGCAATACTGAGCCCGATAATGCCGCCCCCAACAATTTGAACGTCCATCTCTACCAGACTACCCTTCCGCGGCGGGAAAATCCCCGCGCGTCCAGGCGAACGTGACTCTTTCTCAAACCTGCAAAAAGCGGCTTTCCTATTTTGCCTTGACAGCCCCATTCCCTTGACCCACAGCCAGGATGTCGTGTATACTTTGGATCTAGGACTTTCAGTACTAAAGTCCCGCCTTAACGCCTGAGCTTCATCAGGGAGGCTGACAACGGGATCGACTGGGAGCACCAGACCCGGAGAGGGGCCATCGACGGCTCTTCTCGGCGGGTTCGAAGATAGGTTGTAACGATCCCTAGGCGAGCACCACAAATCTTATGCGAGATTGTGAAGGGTTTTCTCCTCGGTCCGCGCTTTACCAGACAGAAGACGGCAGACGGAAAGCAAGTTCACCAAACTTCCTTGAAAGAAGGCCTTGACTGGCAGCGAGGGCGCGGATACACTCGAACAGGACTGCATTCCCGGCCCACCGGCGAAGTCATTCTTTCGTATTACAAGAAGCCGGTGCTTCGGCACTCAGTAATCACAGTTTCCAGAGACCCAACTTGAGGAGCTTATGGCAAGAGAGAGTACGCAACACAAACTGGACCGGGTTCGCCCGCCACGCGTCCAAATCACTTACGACGTAGAAATCGGCGACGCGATCGAGATCAAGGAACTTCCCTTCGTTCTCGGCGTCATGGGCGATTTCACCGGACAAGCCGTTGAACCGCTGCCGCGACTCCGCGACCGCAAGTTCACCGAAGTCAACCCGGATAATTTCGACCAAGTCCTCGCCGGTATGAAGCCCCACTTGGCCTACTCGGTCGAAAACAAACTCAGCGAAGATCCCGACGCCGGCCAGCTCAAGGTCGACCTCCACTTCAAGAGCCTCGACGATTTCGCTCCCGAAAACGTCGTTCGGCAAGTCAAGCCGCTGCGTGAGCTCATGGACCTCCGCCAACGCCTGTCGGATCTGCGGGGAACGCTCCAGACCAACGAGCAGCTTGAAGATGCGCTGATGAAGACCGCCAAGGACCCCAAGGCGCTCGAAGCGCTGAAGGCCGAACTCGGCATGGGAGGCGAAAATGAGTGATGCCCAACGCGCCCAACCGCAGGCGCAAGAACAAGTTCTCGAATCCGCGCTGCTCGATCAAATCTGCGCGGAAGGCAAAGTAGCCAAGACCGACGAGCGCGGCAAGAGCTTGGTTCGCGAATTCGTCAACCAGATCCTGCAGGGGCAGATGACGGTCTCCCGCGACGCGGAAGCCACCATTAACGCCCGCATCGCCCAGATCGATCACCTGCTCTCGCTCCAGTTGAACGAGATCATGCACCACGAGTCGTTTCAGAAGCTCGAAGCGAGCTGGCGTGGCCTGAAGTACATGATGGATCAGTCGGAAACTTCCGACATGTTGAAGATCAAGGTCCTCAACTGCTCCAAGCGCGAACTGCTGCGCGATCTGCAGCGTGCGCCCGAGTTCGACCAAAGCGCGATGTTCAAAAAGGTGTACGAAGAAGAGTTCGGTGTGTTCGGCGGCGCTCCGTTCGCCTCCATCATCAGCGACTACACCTTCGGCAAACACCCGGAAGACATCGAACTCCTTGAGCGCGTCTCCAACGTCGCCGCTTCGGCTCACGCGCCCTTCATCGCCGGCGCCGATCCGACGATGTTCAACCTGGAAGGTTTTGCCTCGCTCGATCAACCGCGCGACCTCGCGAAGATCTTCGACACGACCGAGTTCGCGAAATGGAAGTCGTTCCGTCAATCGGAAGACTCCCGCTACGTCGGCCTCGTACTGCCCCGCGTGCTCGGCCGCCTGCCTTACGGCAAGGACTCCAAGCCCTGTGATGCCTTCAACTACGAAGAGGGCGTGGACGGCACCGATCACAGCAAGTACCTGTGGATGAACGCCTCCTGGGCGATGGGCGCCAAGCTCACCCAATCGTTCGCGATGCACAAATGGTGCGCGACGATCCGCGGAGTCGAAGGCGGCGGATTGGTGGACGGTCTCCCGGTGCACAACTTCCGCACCGACGACGGCGACATCGTGATGAAGTGCCCGACCGAAGTGCCGGTCACCGACCGTCGCGAAAAGGAACTCGCCGATCTTGGCTTCATCCCGCTCGTGCACTGCAAGAATACCGATTACGCGGCGTTCTTCTCGGTGCAATCGGCGCAGAAACCGAAGCTCTACGACAAGGACGCGGCCAACGCCAATGCGCGCTTATCCGCTCAGTTGCCGTACATCTTTGCGGTGAGCCGGTTCGCTCACTACCTCAAGGCCATGATGCGCGACAAGATCGGCAGCTTCATGTCCCGGTCGCAGTGCGAAACGTTCCTCAACAACTGGATCATGAACTACGTCCTGCTCGACGACAACGCTTCTAAAGAAGCGAAGGCGAGGAGTCCGTTAAGAGAGGCGCGGATCGATGTCGTGGACGTCCCGGGCAAGCCCGGCGCCTACCGCGCTGTCGCGTTCCTCAAGCCGCACTTCCAACTCGACGAACTCTCCGTTTCGCTCCGTTTGGTGGCCGATCTCCCGCCGCCGGCCAAGGGCTAGTCGCACCAGTTTTCAAGAATTCCCGCTTTGTTCTTTGCGGCGCGAACGCCGCCCTCCGTGGCGGCGCGCGCGTCCGCGTGGCTATCATGAATGTCAATCTAACTGCATTAGGAGAAAGGTAAAATGTCCCAGAAAAATATCTGGCTAAAAATTTCGGAAGGTATCAAGGGTGAAGGTACCCACGAAGGATACGCCGATCAGATTCAAATCGATTCCTACGCTTTCGGTGCGTCAAACGTAATCGCCGGCAACCGTCAGGCCGCTGGCCAGATTCGCGGCCAGGTGTCGGTATCCGATTTCACCGTTAACGCCTCCATGGGCCTTCACAGCGCCCCGCTCTTTAAGGCGCTGACCAGCAATCAGAACCTCAAAGAAGTGATCATGACGAAACTTACGTCGGCCGACAAGCCAACTCCGTACATGATCGTTACCCTGTCGGATTGTTTTGTCTCCTCTTTCGCGTCCTCGGATTCGGGAGGCAGCGGAACTCCGGGCATGGAGTCGATCTCCTTCAACTACGGGAAGATCCACTTTAAGTACATCTTGTTCGATGCCGCGAATAAGAACAAGGGCGGCAACGAAGCTACCTACGACGCCACGAAGGGCAAAGCAACCTAGCCCTCCCGGCACTCTCCGACAATGACAGCCAGGGAGCTCTACCAAGCGGGAAAACTCAAGGAAGCGATCGCGGCGCTGAACGTCGAGGTCCGGGATAACCCGGCCGACGTCCGGCGCCGGACGTTTCTCTTTGAACTCCTCGCATTCGCCGGCGAATACGACCGAGCGGAAAAGCAACTGCACATTTTAGCGGACGCCTCCGACGAGGCCAAGCTGGCAACGGTACTCTACCGAGCATCGTTGCATGCCGAGAAAACCCGCAAGGACCTATTCATCAAGAAGGATTTTCCGGCAAAGGCTGGAGACTCCGACGGCGACCTCAAGGGCACGATCAACGGCCAGCCGTTTGAATCCCTCGTCGATGGCGATCCTACGATCGGACCACGCCTGGAAGCGTACGCCGCCGGCGCCTACATCTGGATCCCATACAAACACATCGAGTCGATCGAGTGCGAAGCGCCAAAGCGCGTGCGCGATCTGCTCTGGATACCCGCACTCGTCAAGACCGGTCCGGCCTTCAAGATGATGGAGCTGGGTGAAGTTCTACTTCCCGCGTTAACCTGGGACGCCAGTTCGGCCGACGACGAGCAGGTCAAGCTCGGACGGATGACGAATTGGATCGAGGATGGCGAGATCGTCAAACCGATCGGCCAGAAGACGCTTCTCGCCGATGGAGAAGACATCCCGATGCTCGAAGTACGGAAGATCGAATTTGCCCGCGCTCCCGAACCGGACGAACCCGGCTCGGAAGCCGAAGCGTAGGCCGATAGGAACCAATGCCGCTTCGCGACGATCTCCTCGCACCAATACCCGGCGACAATCCGAGCGGAGCGTATCTTTATTACCAGCCGATCTACGACAAGATCAAGGAAGCCAGGCGTGAGGACGATGACTCCGGACCCTCAGGTGTTTGGGCCAGGGAGCGGAAGGTCGCCGACTGGAATCAGGTCATCAAGCTTGCCGGCGATGCTCTGGCGACGCAGACGAAAGACGTTCAGCTCGCGGCTTGGCTAGCCGAAGCCCATCTTCGCAAAGAGGGCTTCGGGTCATTCAAGGCCGCTATCGAATTCATCACCCAACTCCTGGAACAGTTTTGGGACACGCTGTACCCGGAGATCGAGGACGGCGACAGCGAATTTCGAGCGACCCCGCTCAATTGGCTCGGTAACTTCGACCTGCAACTCCGCATGCTACCCATCACCAAGGGCGGCAAAAGCACGGTCGACTACAAATACTCCCGTTCCCTTGGCACCCGGGAAGCCGCGGAAGCCGAAGGCGGCGACAAGCTGGAAAAATACACAACGGCGGTCGCTGAAGGCAAGATCACCGCCGAAGACTTCGACGCCGACTTCGACAAGACGTCCAAGCAATACTACGTCGACTACGAGGCAAACCTGACCGGGTGCCTGGACGCTTTTGAGCGGCTCAACGTTGTCGGCGAAGAAAAGTTCGGAGACTACTCGCCGGGCTACTCCAAGATCCGCGGCGCGATCGAGGAGGTGCGCAATACCATCCGGATATTGCTCGCTCGCAAGCGCGAGAAAGAGCCGGATGCTCCGGCGCCCGGCGAGGAGCCGGCAGAGGTCGAGGAAACGGCCGAAGAGGTAGCCGGGGAGAATGAAACCGAAACGGTATCCGATGCGCCGGTTCGGTCCGCCAAAAAGAAAGGCGGCGCGCTCGCGGCAGAGCCGGTCGATCTCGACGACGCCATCGCCCGAATGATCTCGGCCGCGAAGTTCGTGCGGCAACAGGACGCCTATTCCCCCGCGCCGTATTTGATGCTGGCCGGGTTCCGGATCGGCGAATTGCGCGCTTCCGGTGACACCCTCGATCAAAGCAAACTCGAAGCGCCTCCCTCCGAGCTGCGGCAGAGTCTCAAAAGGCTTTCGATGGAAGGCAACTGGCTTGAGGTCCTTAACACCGCCGAACAAGCCGCCGGTTTGCCCTGTGGCCGAGGCTGGCTAGACATGCACCGCTACGCGGCTCGGGCATGCTCGGAACTCGGCTGGTATTACGATGGCCTCCGCAAGGGCATCGTCGGCCTAGTCCGCGCGCTTGTGGCGGACTATCCGGACCTGCCCAAGCTGACGTTGATGGACGACACGCCGGTCGCCAATGCCGAGACCGTGCAGTGGCTCGACAACGATGTCGTCACGGCCGCTGCTTCAGGCCCGGCCGAGCAATCGTACGAG
>VFZQ01000366.1 GCA_016871135.1 Acidobacteriota bacterium
TAATTCTCAGCCTCTCATCGCGTTCGGGAATGCGCGGGTTATCGTCTTTCGTATTGAACTCGATGTAGACCGGAAGCGGCTGCTCGTTCTTGTTCGATATGCGAGTAAACCCCGCCTCGCGATTTTCGATCAGTTGATGATCTTCGCCGATCACGCAGTGGTCCATCACCGCGCGCACAGCGCCGAGATTGCCCGCGAAGCCTTCGATCGTCAGGAACTTCTTATCGCGCGGCAAATACGGCGACCGCAGCGTTCCGTTGAATTTGTCCGTCAGCGCGTGTGTGTAAACGCCGCCCTCGAAGATCGAATGCAGCGCCGACGGCCCCGATCCCGCGAGCGCGAAATCGCCCGCTTTTGCATACGCCGCGCCGTGTCCGCTCAACGTCCAACCGGCGGGAACGCCCTCGGTGAAATTCGCGATCTCGACAAACTTCTCGCGATTGAACTTCTCACGCGCCGCTTGTTCCTTCCTATACGCCGCCGCGTTCCGCGCGCGCAGCGCCGACAGCGGACTATCGAACTCGTTCGCATCGAGCAGTCGCGCGATCGTTTGCGTTCGCGCCGCATCGTGCGGTTTGGAATCGTTCAGCGCAGCGTTGATATCGGCCTCCAGCGTCGAAGCCTGCGAAAGCCATAAACGCGCCAACTCGCCGCGCGCCTTCTGCTTGTGTGCCTCCAGAGAATTCAAAGGCCGCGCGCCGAGCGTTCGAACAATCGGCCTCGATCCGTTCAAGATCCCGTACAGCGCATAGTAGTCTTCGGTCGGAATCGGATCGATCTTGTGATCGTGGCAGCGCGCGCACGAAACCGTTACACCTTGAAACGCCTTCGAAAGAGTGTCGATTTGGTTATCGACAACATCGGTCCGAATTTCGCGGAACTGATTGCAGTTATCGTGACCCATCTCTCCGAACCGGAAGAACGCAGTTCCAATCGCCGCGTCGGGACGCGCGTTCGACGGCAAATCGCCCGCGATATGTTCACGCGTGAGAACGTCGAAAGGCACATCGTCGTTGAACGCGCGGATCAAATAGTCGCGATATCGCCACGCGCCGTGAATCTCGAAATTCCACTCGTAGCCATAAGTCTCGGCATATCGCACCACGTCCATCCAGTGCCGCGCCCAGCGCTCCCCGAAGTGCGGCGAGGCGAGCAGTTTTTCAACATACTCATCGAGTGATCTCGTCGATCGCATCTCCTCGCGCGAAGGCGGAAGTCCAGTTAATACGAATGAAGCGCGCCGCATCGCGACCGCAAGCGGCACACGCGCGCCCGCGCCGCGCAGCATCTCCGAGATCGGCTTCGACGATGCCTTCGGCGCGACGTAAGCCCAATGCGCGCCTCCGCCCATCGGCGCCGTCGCCGCCGGGAAAGGCAACCCGGCGTTGACCCATTCTTCGATCGCCCCGATCTCCGCCGCCGATAACTTCCCATCGGGCGGCATCTTCAACCCTTCGTGCCGAACGGCCTTCAAGAGTGTCGTCGACAGCGCCCCGCGCGCGCCGCCTTTCAGAACGCCTTCGCGCGAATCCAACCGCAGTCCGGACATCTGCGCCGCCGCGCCGTGACAACCGACACACCGCGCCGCCAGCACCGGCCGCACGCGCCGTTCGAACTGCGAAAAATCCTGCGCGAACAACGCCGCGCCAATGAAGAAGAAGAGTCGCAACAATGGACATCCTATCGCGAATCGAGCACATTTTTCGTCACGAGGCCCGTCCCGCTTGGTAGAATAGAAGATTACCCAAAGCCTCAGGAGCAAAATTTGGCCGACGAACAGAATCCCAATCAGCCCCCCGTCCCCCCCGGCGGTGGTGGCCAGATGAACCTGGGCGAAAACCCGAAAAGCCTCATTCCCGTAAACATCGAAGACGAGATGAGGAAGTCTTATCTCGACTACGCGATGTCGGTCATCATCGGCCGCGCGCTGCCCGATGTCCGTGACGGACTGAAGCCCGTTCACCGCCGCATCCTTTTCGGCATGAGCGAACTGGGCCTCAACTACAACCGGCCCACCAAGAAATGCGCCAAGATCGTCGGCGAAGTCATGGGTAAGTACCATCCTCACGGCGATTCGGCGATCTACGACTCCCTTGTTCGCATGGCGCAGCCGTTTTCGATGCGCTACCCGCTTGTCGACGGCCAGGGAAACTTCGGCTCGGTCGACGGCGATCCGCCCGCTGCGATGCGGTACACCGAAGCGCGATTGGCCCGCATCGCCAACGCGCTGCTTGAAGACATCGACAAAGAGACCGTCGATTTCCGCCCCAACTACGACGACTCCGAATCCGAACCCGTCGTTCTTCCGACGCGTGTTCCGAACCTACTCATCAACGGCTCTTCCGGCATCGCCGTCGGCATGGCCACCAACATCCCGCCGCATAACATCCGCGAGATTGTGGAAGCGACGATTCGCCTCGTCCAAAAGCCCAACTCCACGCTCGCCGAAGTGATGCAGATCGTTCCCGGTCCGGACTTCCCGACCGGCGGATTTATCCTCGGCCGACAAGGCATCTTCGACGCCTATTCCAAGGGCCGCGGCTCGATCAAACTTCGCGCCAAAGCAGCCACCGAAAAGATCGGCAAGGACCGCGAAGCGATCATCGTCACCGAAATTCCGTATCAGGTCAACAAGTCGCGCCTGATCGAAAACGTCGCCGCTCTCGTCAACGAAAAGAAGATCGAGGGCATCTCGGAAATTCGCGATGAGTCCGACCGCGAGGGCATGCGCATCGTCTTCGAACTGAAGCGCGGCGAGCAACCGGAAATCGTCCTCAACAACCTGTTCAAGCAGACGCAGATGCAGACCAGCTTCGGCGTCATCAACCTGTCCATCGTCAACGGACAGCCGCGCGAACTCGGCATCATCGACTGCATCAAGCGCTTCATCGACCATCGTGTCGAAGTCGTTCGCCGGCGCACCGACTACCTGCTCCGCAAGGCGCGCGACCGCGAGCATATCCTGCTCGGTTTCAAGAAGGCTCTGGAAAATCTCGACGAAGTCATCGCGCTGATCCGCGCTTCGAAGACTCCGCGCGAAGCCAAGGACCGCTTGATCGCGGCGTTCGAATTCACCGAACGCCAGTCGCAGGCCATCATCGAACTGCAGCTCCAACGCCTCACCAACATGGAGCAGCAGAAGATTCTCGACGAACTCGCCGAGATTCAGCGCCTCATCGCCGAATACCTCGAAATTCTCGGCTCCGATAAAGTCCTGCGCGCCTTGATCGTCAAGGAACTCCGCGAAGTCATCAAGGACTTCGGCGACGAGCGCCGCACGACGATCATCGAGGACACGGGCGAAATCGATCTCGAAGATCTCATCCAGCAGGAAGAGGTCGCCATCACCGTAACCCGCGGCGGCTATCTCAAGCGCACGGCCGTCGATACCTATCGCCGGCAGTCGCGCGGCGGCAAGGGCCGCATCGGCATGACCACGCGCTCGGAGGATGTCGTCGAGCATCTGATCATTGCCAACACGCACGCCTACTTACTGATCTTCACGACGAAAGGCCGCGTGTACTGGCTGAAGAACTACGTGATCCCGGATGCCGGCACGGCGTCGAAGGGCAAACACATCGCGGGGTTGATCAACCTTACCCCCGACGAAGGCGTCAAGGCCTTCCTGCCGGTGCGCGAATTCGTCGAAGGCAAGAATGTCGTGATGGTCACCCGCATGGGCGTCATCAAGAAGTGCTCGCTCAGCGAATTCGACAATCCGATGCAGCGCGGCATTATCGCGCTGTCGCTCGATGAAGGCGACGAACTGATCACGGCGATTCTCTCCGACGGCGAAAGCTACGTCTTCCTTGCTACCAAGGAAGGTATGGCCATCAAGTTCGAAGAGAAGGAAGTGCGCGCGATGGGCCGCCCGGCTCGCGGCGTTAAGGCGATGGAGTTGCTGAAGGGCGACTTCATTATCGGCGCCGAAATCACCAAGGCCGACGATCTGATCCTCTCGGTCAGCGAGAACGGATTCGGCAAGCGCACGCCGCTCAACGACTACCGCCTCACGCATCGCGGCGGCAAGGGCGTCATCAACATGAAGACGACCAACAAGGTCGGCGACGTGGTGGCGGTAATGGTGGTCAAAGAAGACAACGATGTCATGATCATGACCGCTGAAGGCAAGATCATCCGCATCGAGGCCGACAAGATCCGCAAGACCGGCCGGTCGACGCAGGGCGTCAAGCTCGTCAATATGGAAGAGGGCGATAAGGTCGCCGCGACTTCCGTTGTCAGCGAAGCCGATGCGCCGGCGGATGGCGAGCAGGAACTGCCGCTGCAGTAGCAATCGATTGCGCGGGGCGCGTTGGCAGCGCCCCGCTGCATGAGTTTATCATCGATCTCCTCGACCCGTTAGCCGCACGTGTTCTTCGGCGCATTCGAATTCACCCGCGGCGCTTCGCACAACTCCTTCAAAGCTCCGAGCGCCTTCGGCCACGCCGCGTTCATGAAGTCCGCCCAGTTCTCTTCGACATCGAGCGACACACGAATTTCCGTTCCGAGCGGCGTTTCGGCAAACCAGTACTTCTCGAACGCCGGCGCCCAGCTTTTTACGGCCTCGCTCGTGGTGTCCTCGACGCCATCCTTGACGAAGCCAATGTGCTTGATCGAGATGAACTCGTAGAGCTTGTTCTCGTCGATCACCGAACTCATCCCGCTACCGCCTGGAGAGAGAAACAAGATCTTTTGTCCCATCTCCCAAGAACCTTCATAGTAGGACCCTTCGCAAAACGGCGCCGTCCACACCTTGTACGTCTCCGCGCCGAGCATTTTCTCCCACGTGGTCTTTCGGTCCGCGGCGACAACAATCGAATACTCCAGCAGTTTCACAGGGGCCCCTCCTCATTACTATTCTTACGCCAGCCAACCGCTTATTGCATCCGCTTTCCACGCGATCCCGATTCCTGGCCCATCCGCTGCCGGCGGTGCGAAGCCAAACTGGTGGCCAATGCGATGAGAATCGCGTGCCTGGTTGCCCCGTGGACGCGGCCGACGTGCAGAAGATTCTGGGCGGGAAGCGCTTTTTCGGCGTCTTTGGAGATCACTTCGACGTGCGAGGAATGCAAGGCCGGCTCGACGCCTGCCGGGTAACGGCGAGTCTCATGAAAGGTGCGGGTGGCCGGGCGGAGGTCGTTTGGCTTCCAGAGGAGGGAGTGCGCGGCAACAGTCACTTGCTCATGCAGGAGAACAACAACGATGCCATCGCACGCCGGATTATGGAGTTCCTTCGGCGTTGAGTCAGCGCGGTTGCTTCGCAGGGGAGGGCCGATCAATGGCAAACCCGGTGATCTCTGCCACTCGGTTATGGAAACGCCCCTTGCGCTCCGAACTGATTCGCCAATTCACTGGGACAGACTGATAGCCTTCGTCGAAGGGCTCGCCTTTCCGTCTCCAGTCGAACCAACCCCATGAGACATGTTCGGCTACCGAGGACGCCAGCCGTCCATCCGGCGCTTCGAAGCACTAGGGTGTAATGAAAATGGGCAGGGCGTTGCTGACCAGGTCCTTGCTGACGACAATCGAGAGCGGTCCGGTGGGCGCCGAAGCCGGCAGGGTGACTTCGATCTGCCATACGCCGACAGCGCCCGGGAGGAGAGCGCTGGAACGGGGCGTGATCAGTCTGCCATCCGAGAGATAGACGCCGAGGAAGGGATCCGTGATCGCGGGCGGGGAATTCGGCGCGGGCTCACCGTCGGCAACGGCGGCTGTGACCGCGCCTTGGCCGGTGGCCAGGATTCGGAGGGTGTCGCCGCGCCGGGCGGGGGCAGCGGCGGATTTCACGCGGCCGTCGGCATTGAGTATGACAAAGAGGCCTGGAGCGGAGGGCAGCACGGTGACCATCGCGCGTCCGCAGCTGGCGCCCGTGACAACCACTTCGGCCAAGTATTGGGCGCCGCCATTCAACTCGCTTGACACCTGCAGGTTGACCTGCGTGGGCGAGACAAAGTAGAGCGGAGCCGTCTTGCCCGCGACCATCACCTGCACTCCGCAGAGGGTAGTGGGCAGCGGAC
>VFZQ01000367.1 GCA_016871135.1 Acidobacteriota bacterium
GTCGTTGAATACACTGGCGAGAAGATCGCCCGACGCGAGACGAAGCGCCGCGCCGAAGAGCGCGCGCAGATCTATCTCTTCACGCTCAACAGCTACTGGACGATCGATGGCGCCGTCGATGGCAGCGGCGCCGAGATCATCAACCACTCCTGCGAACCGAATGTCGCTTCGCGCATCGTGCGCGACCACATACTCTACTATTCGCTCCGCGACATCCAGCCCGGCGAGGAACTGCTCGTCGACTACCGCTTCGGCTACGACGAGGAAAAGATTCCGTGCCATTGCGGCGCGAAGACCTGCCGCGGCCTGATGAACTTACTTCAGAAGGAGTAGAGCAGCGAGCCAAATTCGCATCGAATCCGCCGCCGTGACATCCTATAAACAAATGCTCTCCGTCACCATCCAAATCGACGGCATGCACTGCAACGCCTGCGTCGCACGAGTCACGCGCGCCCTCGCGAAGGTCGAAAGCGCGAGAGTGGTGCAGGTCGAAGTCGGCCAAGCGACCGTCGAAACCGCCGACCCTACCGCGGCCATCGAGGCCATCGTCAAAGCCGGCTACCGAGCCCGCGCCAAGTAAATGGCTCAGCGCCAAATCCTTCTGCCCGTCGAAGGCATGTCCTGCGCCGCGTGCGTCGGCCACGTCGAAAGGGCGCTTAAGTGCGTCGACGGTGTCGCCGACGTCCGCGTCAGCCTGCTCACCAACGACGCGCGCGTGCAATACGATGACTCCCGCGCCAACACCTCTGTGATCGTCGACGCTATCCGCGACGCCGGCTACGACTCCAGCGAAACCGCCATCGTCGAGGACAATTACCCCGCCCTCAAACGCAACGCTGCAATGTCGCTCACGCTTGGAGCGGCAGCCATGGCCGCCATGCCGTTCGTCGACCACGCCAACACCGCCATCGCATGGCTGCAACTAGTCGCAGCCGCGTTCGTCATGGCGATCCCCGGCCGCGAGTATTTCGTCCGCGCCGCGCAAGGCCTTAGCCACAAGCGCGCCGACATGAGCACACTCATCGCCACCGGCACGGGCGCGGCGTTTCTCTATAGTGCCGCCGCCACCATTCAGCCGCACTGGTTTCACGCTCTGGGCGTCATGCCCGACGTCTACTTCGAAGCCGTGATCTTCATTATCGCCCTCGTGCTCACCGGCAAGGTTTTCGAAACGAGGGCCCGCCGGCAGACCGCCGCCGCGCTTAAAGGCCTCGTCGAACTGCAACCGCCAACCGCGCTTGTACTCAAGGACGGAATCCCGCAGGAAGTCGCCATCGCAACGATCAATACCAGCGACATAGTGCTGCTCCA
This sequence comes from Acidobacteriota bacterium, assembly GCA_016871135.1. Lineage (GTDB taxonomy): Bacteria > Acidobacteriota > Terriglobia > Bryobacterales > Bryobacteraceae. The sequence goes on from VFZQ01000367.1 coordinate 1,312, forward strand.
ACCCGGCGCGCGCGCCGCTGTCGACGGCGTCATCGATACGGGCGAGTCCGCTATCGACGAATCGATGCTCACGGGCGAACCCATTCCAATCTTGAAACGCCCAGGCGATCTTGTTTCGGCGGGCACCATCAACGGCCTCGGCGCGCTGACTGTCCGCGTCACCGCCACCGGCGCCGCGACCACGCTCAGCCAGATCGCCCGCGTTATGCGCGAAGCGCAAGCCACGCGCGCGCCGATGCAGCAGCTCGCCGATAGGGCCAGCGCCGTCTTCGTACCCGTGGTGATGCTGATCGCGCTCGCGACATTTATCGCCCATCTTGTTGTGGGCGCCGATACCGGAATCGCGCTTGTGCGCTCGGTCGCCGTGCTGATCATCGCTTGCCCCTGTGCGATGGGCCTTGCCGTTCCCGCAGCGATCATGGTCGCCACCGGCCGCGCCGCGCAATTGGGCGTGTTGATCAAGGGCGGCGAGGCCCTTGAGAAACTCGCCGCCGTCGATACCGTTGTGCTCGATAAAACCGGTACGATCACCCAAGGACGCCCAGCCGTGACGAAGTTCGAAGGCGACGCCGAAGCGCTTCCGCTCATCGCCGCCGTCGAACGAAAATCCGAACACCCGCTCGCGCGTGCCATCATCAACTACGTTGGCGGTGCTGCACGCGACGGAGAACGATTCCAAGCCTTCCCGGGCAAAGGCGCGGAAGCGACGGTTGACGGGCGCCATGTGAGGGTCGGCCGCCCCGACTGGGTCGGCGGAGGCGATGGTGCAATCGCCGCATCAATCGACGGCGAGATGGCTGGGTGGTTCGAAATCGAAGATCCAATTCGGGGCGAATCGAAGGCAGCCATCGAAGCGCTCAAAGCCGCCGGCATAGAAGTCCATATGCTCACCGGTGACAACTCCGGCAACGCCGGCCGCGTCGCGCAGGCGCTTGGCATCGAGAGCTACAAGTCCCGCCTTCTGCCGGTTGAAAAGTTGCAGCACATTGCCGAACTGCAAGCCAAGGGCCGTACGGTCGCCATGATCGGCGACGGCATCAACGACGCCCCCGCGCTCGCAAAAGCCGATGTTGGCATCGCCATGGCCGCCGGTTCCGGCATTGCGGTCGAAGCGGGCGATATCACCCTCTTGCGCTCCGATCCCCGTGCCGCCGCCACCGCCATCACACTCGCCCGCGCCGCGACAAAGATCATGCGGTCAAACCTTTTCTGGGCGCTTTGCTACAACGCTGTGGGCATTCCCATGGCGGCGATGGGGCTGCTTAGCCCCATAATTGCCAGCGCCGCGATGGCCATGAGTTCGATCAGCGTCCTCGCCAACAGCCTGCGATTGCGCAGGTGGCGGGGTGATCCTAGCTACTTCGAAGGGTACCGCGTCGCCCGATGGGACGATTAGTATGCCGGTTGGAAGGGCCAATTCGCGGTTGTTGTGTACCCGCCGTCGACGGCAATAACCTGGCCGGTCACGTAGTCAGAGCCGGCGCTTGCGAGGAAAACCGCAAGGCCGGCAAGGTCCGCCGGAGTTCCGATTCGCGGATTGGCCTGCGAGCCTTGCAACCAATCGTACATGTGCTTGGGTTGCCACATGTCCTTGTTCAAGTCCGTCAAGATAAAGCCGGGCGCGATGCAGTTCACCTGAATTCCGTGGCGGCCCCATTCGGCGGCTTGCACGCGCGTGAGCCCGGCAATGCCAGCCTTGCTAATAGCGTAGGGTGCGAGATAGGGCAGGCCGAGCAGCGACATCAAGCTGCCGATATGAATGATCTTGCCGCCCTTGCCGCGTTCAACCATGCCGCCGCCGATCTGCTGGCACACCTTGAAAATGCCATGCAGGTTCGTATCGAGAATGCGGGTGTATTCTTCGGCGGTGTAGTCCTGCATGCGGCGGCGCACGTTGGTACCGGCGACGTTGATGAGGATATCCGTCGACGACCTGAATTCGGCCGCGAAGGCCGCGATGGATTCATCGCTTGTCATGTCGACCGTGCGCGCCTCGGCGGAATGGCCAGCGGCCTTGAGAGCGGTGACTTCTTCGGCGAGTTTATCGGCCGAACGCGCGGCGAGGATCGTATGCGCACCGGCGGCGGCGATTTCCTTGGCGATAGCGAGACCGATGCCTCGCGAAGCGCCGACGACGAGGGCAGTCTTGCCCTTCAATGAAAAGAGAGTTTCAAGCGACATGTTCTGAACGTATCCGTTGTGTGGTTTTGACGACGATCAGCGCGCCGAGATACAGCAGGCCGCCGACAAGAAGCGTTTCGCGAAGTCCGAGGTAGATCGCCAGGAAGATCGCTCCGCCTGAGCCTAGCACGCTCGACGCGGCGTTGAGTGACCACGCCCAGCGAACCGACGGATGATGGAATTTTTCGAGCCGAGCTAAACCCTGCGGAAACGGCATGCCCATCATGAAGCCGGCGGGCGCGATGAGGGCAATCGTCAGCAACGCCTTCACGCTGAGCGGAAGGCCGACGAGCGCGCCGGTGACCTTCGCGGCGACGATTGCGAGAATGATAACGAGCGCGGTGACCGCGGCAAGCGCCCGCATCAGCTTGCCATCGTTATTACCGATGAACCGGCCGCTCATGGCGCTTCCGAGGCCACTCGATACCAACATCGAAAAGACGATAACGGTGAGCGCGTAGGTGGGGTGTCCGAGGAAGAGCACGAACTTCTGAATCAACGCGACCTGAATCAAGATGTAGCCGACGCCGATGCAGAGAAAGTACATCAGGAATTGCAGCACGCCTTTTTCGCGCGGCAGTTTCGTGCCGAGCACGATCGGCGGAAGGGCGAGGATGATCAGCGTTGCCAGGAGACTGACACCGACAAGAGAGAACAGCATCGGCACGGCTCGATTGATTTTATAGTCTGCGCTGTCCTTGTTCATCGCCGTGATGAACTCCCAGAGATCGCGCGGCTGCACAGTGTAGAAGAAGAAAGGGCGGTTGTCGTCCACCGGCGAAACGTCGAAGGGATAGTTTTCGAGCCATGCGTCGAGATCCTTGGCACGCAAGGCTTGGCCGAAGGCGTTCGTTGCGCCGGTGGTTGGAAGGTAGACGGTCTGCAGTCGAGCGTCGGAGATGAATCGTTCCGCGCGGTTGAGATCGTCGTCGGTGAAGGGCTTACGGCTGATCAGGACCGTATCGCGCGCGCCCCAACCTTCAAGCTCCTGCTTGGAGCCTTCGCGGACAACCATCACGTGCTTCCACGGTTCGTGCTGGCCGAGTTGCGCGAGCGCTTCGCGGGCAAGCGTGAGTAGACGGACGGATTCGCGAGGGGGCTCAAAACCCCAGCGGGTGATCGCAAGGACGCCGTCATCATTGAGATGCGAGAGGTAGTCGAAGAAGGCGTCGGTGGTGTAGAGGTTGTTCTCCGAGAGAGCGAAGGCGCCGGCGGCGGTGGAGGCCCATGTGTCGACGAGCGTGGCCTGCAGAACGGTGTACTTCTCCGTGCTTCGGCGCACAAAGCTGCGGCCATCCTCGACTTCGATCTTGATTCCGGGGCGTTTGTAGAGGCCTTTGCTCATCCAGGCCATCTCCCCGCGCATCACATTGTTGGCAATGATGGGGTTGATCTCGACGCCGGTGATATCCCTGCTGCCAAGCGTAACGGCGCGGGCGACGTCCCAGCCGCCGCCAGGGCCGATTATCAGCGTCTTGGCGCCGGGGCGCATCTGATACGGGAACGACGGGCCTTGCAGCGTGAGATTCTCTTTCTGTCCGGGCGAAAGCGCTTCGAGAGGGAAATCGAAGATGCCGGTGGAGGCGTCGGCGTCGATAACGATTTGGATCTGGCCGCCCGATTTTTCCTTGACGACGGCGATTCGGGAGAACGTGTTCCACTTGACCATCATCTCGTTGGCGAGTTCCTGGCCCTTTGCGTAGCGCACGTCGATCCAGTGCTGTTTGGCATTGAGCACGACGAGCGCCACAAGTGCGAGCGCGAATGCGACCGATGCCGCGCGCGAAGTGCGGTTGCCGTCGAGGTTGTACCAGACGCTGGCGCCGGCGGCGAACAGCACAGCCGCGGCCATGACGGTGTTAGGGCCGCCGACGTTGTTCAACAGGGGGATCAGCAGCAGGCAGCCGCCTGCCGCGCCGGCGAGATCAAAGAAGTACACGCGGTCAACGCGCTCAATGGTCTCAGAGATGGCGAGCGACACGATCGCGCCCGCGAGGAAGAAAGGCAGTGCGCTGAAGAAATAGACGGCGGCGAGCGTTGTGTTCGACAGTTCCGTGCCGCGCGTGAGGATGAAGTAGAGACTGGCGATGGGAACAACGGCGTTGATCAGCGAGAGGCGTCCGAGTTTGGCGAACAACGTGCCTCGCTGCGCGGCGACGACGTAGGAAAAAACGCCGCCAGCGCCGAGGCCGAACAGGGCGATCGAAATGGCCAGAAACGCGAAGTGGTAGTAAAAAACCACCGAGAAAATGCGGGTCATCGCGAGTTCCAGCAACAGCGTGGCCATGGTGGTGATGGCGACGCCGAGGTAGACTTGCGGCCAGCTAATGGGCGAAGCGCCTTGTGCGGTCGTAATTCTCGACAAGTACCTATGTTAAATGATGGAGGGCGGGCGGTGCTCGATTCCTGCTAGATTCTTGAATCAAAGATTCTAAATCAGAGTACTTCAACATTTTGAGGTTAGGCTGCGAGTAATTTGACGATCTCCTCGATGGCGCGATCGGCCTTGTAGTA
>VFZQ01000368.1 GCA_016871135.1 Acidobacteriota bacterium
AATCGGTTGTATTGCAGTTGGACGTCGGCACCTGTGTCCATGCGGGCGTCGATCCGGTTGAGTGGATTAGCAAGAATCCGGGGCGGTTCGCCTCCATTCATTGCAAGGACTGGTCGTCGGATCCGGCGATCGGCTACAAGGCGCTTTTCGGCGAAGGGTCTGCGCCGTGGAAGAAGATTTTTCAGGCCGCCGAGAAAAAGGGCGGTGTCGAGTGCTATCTAATCGAGCAGGAAGGCAGCCGCTTCCCGGCGATGGAGACGGCCGAAAAATGCCTGGCCGCGTTTAAGAAACTGCGCGGTTGAAGAATTTGGCAACGATGGCGGCGAGGCTCCGGTAGAGGCCCGCGCCGCCGCCGGGCGTGCGTTCGGCGGCGAAGGCTTCGCGAGGCGTTGCGTTCGCGCGAAGGCCATGATCCATGGGCAAAATCCGCAGGGCGGCTCTTCGCGAGTGCGCGGCGTTGATCAGCGACACGAGTCCTTGGCTCAACTCCTTGCTGGTGACGAAATCGCCGGCGCCATAGAGAACCAACACCGGCGCGGGAGGCGCTTGGCGCCATGCGTGAGCCAGATCGAGTTTCAACCAGCCGGCGACGTAGCTTGGCGGTGAGTCGAAGCGGACTCTCCGGCGGCATTCGGGGTCTTCGCGTTCGATTTGGCCGGCCGGAACGCCGTCCAGAAGCAGCCTCCGAAGGCAGCGTTCGTGGATCGCGGCTTCCGAGGGCGTGCCGGCGAGCGCGGCTTCGCGGCGGCGCATGGCGACGACGTAGTCGAAGAAACCGCCGCTCATGGCGCCGGTGAGCGCGATGGCGCGCACGGGAAGGCCGCGGGCGACCAGAGGGGCGAGCGACGCACCGGCGCTGTGGCCGAATAGGAAGACGTCTTTGGCGCCCGATGCCTCGACGGCGGCGCGGTAGCCGTCGACCTCCTGTTCGATGCCGCCGGCCTCGCTGTAGCAGGGCGGGCCCTGGCTGTCGCCGGCGCCGGTTTTCTCGACGCGAAGGGTGGCGAAGCCGAGTTTGGTCAGGGCGTATAGAAGCTGGGCTTCGGGGTTGTTTCCGTCCGGCGACTCCTGAGAGCTGCAGCCGCTGCCGGCGATCCAAACGATCAGCCGATCGTATTTGCCGTTTGCCGGGCGCGTGAGGAGGGTACGGCGGAGGTGGCCGCCCGCATTGACGGCGCCGTATTCAATGGCGATTCCGGGATGGTGTTCGGGTGGTGGCGCGGCGAACCGCAAGCGGATCGGGATGGTCTTGCCGGCGCGCAGGATGTCGAGCGATTTTTCGCTGCCGGCCGGTTGCCGGATCAGCGTTTGTGCGAACTCGAGAGTTACCGTCGCAGGTTGGCCGTCGACCGAGACGATGGCGTCTCCGGAGGCAATTCCGGCACGGGTGGCGTTGGAATCGGCGGCGACCTGGGCTACCACGAGCGAGCCGTCGTGGGCGGTAAGCGCGAGACCGGAACGGCCGACTCTGGGCAACTCGGCGGCGTTGGAAACGAGGACGAAAAACACGGCGAGCCGCATACATTGAGTGTATGCGGCTGGCGGTGTGAGTGTGGGGGACTAGAAGCCGTCGAAGTTGTCGGAGGGGCCGCGTCTGCTGGCGGCCAGGGCCGGTTTGCGGCTGTTGGAGGGGCTGTGGCGTTGCGGCGGCGTTGGACGTTGTTTCTCGGTGGGATCTCCGGCGGTGAACAGATCCTGAAGGCCGGCAATGATTTCGTCGACGCCACGTGCGTGGGAACCGAGTTCGGTGCCGGCGGCGGCGCCTTCTTCGGCGGTGGCGGCCAGTTGCTGGGTGACTTGCTCCATGCGCGCCACGGCGCGGGCGATTTGTTCGATTCCCTTGGATTGTTCCTCGCTGCCGGAGTGCACATCTTCGACGAGTGTCTTTACCCGGTTGGCGGCGTTGGTGACGCCGGAGATTGCGTTGGCGACTTCGTCGAGCCGCTGTTTGCCCTCGCCCGCTTTGGCGATCGATTCCTCGATCAGTTGGGTGGTGTCCTTGGCGGCCTGCGCGGAACGCTGGGCGAGGCCGCGGACTTCGTCGGCGACGACGGCGAAGCCCATGCCGGCTTCACCGGCGCGCGCGGCTTCGACGGCGGCGTTGAGCGCCAGGATGTTGGTCTGGAAGGCGATGTCGTCGATTACCTTGATGATCTTCGAGATCCGGCCGGAGGAGTAGCTGATCTCGTTCATCGAATTCATCATCTCGCGCAGCGCCACGTTGGCGTTCTGAATGATCGCGTGGGCCTCTTTGTTGCAGTTGGTTGCGCTTTCGGCGTGTTCGGCGTTGCGGCGGGTCATCGAGTGGATCTCCTCGGCCGACGCTGAGGTTTCTTCGAGCGCCGCCGCCTGTTCGCTGGCCGCCAGCGAGACCGATTGGCTGGAGGCGGAAACTTGCGCGGCCGTTCCAGCCAACTGCTGCGAGTTCTGCATGAGGTCTGCGATGGAGTTGCGTAGTGCAAGCGTGATCGACCGTTGTAGGTAGAGCACAGTCAGGCCGACTACGATGCTGATGACGCAAAGGAAACCCAACACAAGCAGGAGGGTGGTTCGCGTGACGCGCGCCGATTCGCCGAGCGACGCGAGTTCGCGCGCCTGGCTGTCAACCAGCATTCGCGCCGTTTTGTTCATTTGGTCGAGCTTGGGTAGCAGGCTTTGGTTCAACTGGCCGAGCGCGTCGTCCATTTTTTGCGCCTGCAGCTTGCCGAGTACCTGGCCGTGCTCAGCGCGAAAACCTTCGAATTCGCGCCGCAAGGAGACGAATTCGTTCGACCGCCCGTCGATCGATTCAAAGTCGTGCAGCAAACCGTTCATGGCTTCGTCGGTGGAACGAATCTCGGCCCGCACCTGTTCGGCCGTCTGCGTCTGCTGGAGGACGGTCGCCATGGCCAGAGCCCGTTCCATGCTTTCCAAATGAGATGCATTTGTGGCGATCTGGCCCGCCAGCGTCTGTTGCCGCGCGTTGACGTCGACGGCTGTCGTAAAACGCGACGCCAGGTAGTTGGCCACCCACAGGGCGCTGCTTCCTACGACCACTGTCAGTGCGACAACGACCCACGCGCACACCACTAATTTTCGGCCGGCTGACCATTTCATACGCGTCGATTCCTTTTCCTAAAGTCTGAAGCTGAACCGCAGCGCCGCGACGGCCTGAGCGGGTTTGCCGTTTTCCTGGAACGGTTGAAACTTCCATTCCTTAACTGCCTTAACGACTGTCGAAGTCAATAACGCATTGCCGCTGAGGATCTTTACCTCGGTCACGTCGCCCGACTCGGAAATGCGTGCTTCGACTTCGACTTCCCCTTGCACGCGCATCTGTTTTGCCATCGGGTTGTAGTCCGGCTGGATCTTTTTTGTCACTGCGCGGAGCGCCTCGGGTTGGGCGACGCGCATCTCGGCGGCACAGGGCGGTGCGGCGGCGATCAACATGGCCACCTGGATTTGAATCATCGTACTCATTGATGGTCTCTCCTATACGGGGAACGTTCTTTTCCCTGATGCACTCTTCGGCCGGGGCGCGGGAAATGAGAGGCGAAGGGTGGAAAGTTGTTGCTTCAAGATTCCACCGTTCCAAACGATAAGACCAACGTGCCCACATTCGGCGGGCCAGAGGACTGCAATGACCAAAGACCCGCTTTCAAAGACGATCTCGCAAGAGTTGCAGGGCGCCGGCAAGTACCTCGCGTTCTGGCTGGCCAAGGAGGAGTTCGCGGTACCGGTCGGCCGGGTGCGCGAGATCATCCCGGTACAGGAGATCACGCCCGTACCGCAGGCGCCTTTCTATGTGTTGGGTGTGATCAACCTGCGTGGCAAAGTTGTGGCGGTAATGGACCTCCGGCTTCGGCTCGGCGTTGCGCGAGAGGGCGCCGATGTTCGGGCCTGTATCGTAGTCATGCAGCCGGACCCGTCGCGAGGCCGTTCACCGATCGGCGTGGTGGTCGATGGCGTCAGTGAAGTGCTACAGATCCAACCCGGGGAGTTGGAGGACACCGCGTCGCTCTCCAACGGTTGGATGCAGCTCGGCTGCGTGAATCAGATCGCCAAGAGCAAGGGTAAGGTGAAGCTGCTGCTGGAGATCGACCGGGTGCTGGCGCCGGCGGCCGAGGTCGGCGCCGAGCCGGAACCGGCCGCGGCCTAATAAAGACGGAACGCCTCCTTGGAACCCGAATCGCAACTCCTTCAACTCCTGGACGCCGTGATCGGCAAGGTGTTCGCTGCTTGTTCGTCGCCGGATCCTGCTGCAACTGTAGTCCACGGCGAACAGGCGATTCAAAAGGCTCAACTGACCGCCGCCTGCGCTCGACAGTTGGCGATGACACGTACGGAAAAAGCCGCCCTGGATTTGGTCGCGACGCTGGATCGAGGCGCCCCAGACGTTGGTGGCGCTTTCGATAGATGGCGCGCACAACTGGAGCAGTGCGCGGAAAACCTGCAGTTCATCACGGAAAGCGAACTGGAGGAAAAACTTCGCGCCGCTTCCGGCGAGCCCGGTGCGCCCGGCATGCCGTGGGGCGACTTTGTTTTTGAATGCCGCGAGCATCTGAGCAACATCGAGCGCGACTTGCTGGTACTCGAGCAATCCCCAGACGACACCGAGTCGATTCATTCATTATTCCGAAGCTTTCATACGATCAAGGGTCTGACCGCGATCGCCGGCGCTGAGATGGCGCGCGAGGTGGCGCATCAGGCGGAGAACCTGCTCGATCAAGTGCGCTGCGGCCATCGCCGGATTGACCCCGCTTTGGTCGACATCGTCTTGGCCAGCGCGGACTACTTGGGTGAGGTCGCCTCTGCCGCCGAACAGTGGGAGCGCGGCGCCGCCGTCGTGCCGCCAGAGGGGGCCGAGCCGCTGCTGGATCGGCTCTTTGCCGCCAGCGCCAATCAAACGGTTGTGTCCGGAGCCCTTTCGGAATCCCCCAAACGCGCCGCCGCGAGAGTCAAGACAGAGCATACCGGCTCGGCGGTCAAGGTCGAAACCGCCAAGCTCGATCAACTCGTCGATCTGGTGGGGGAACTGGTGATCGCGCAATCGCTGATTCAACTCGATCCGCAGATCGGGGCGATTGGCGAACCGCGCACGACCAAGAACCTTGCCCAGTTGGGCCGTATCACCACTGAACTGCAGAAGACGGCGATGTCGCTGCGTGTGGTGCCGGTCGGACTGGCTTTCCGGCGCATGGCGCGTGTGTTCCGCGATCTGGTGAGGGAGTCTGGCAAGGACGCCGTCCTTGAACTTTCCGGCGAAGACGCCGAACTGGACCGCACGATCGTCGAGCAGTTGGCCGATCCGCTCATGCACATGGTTCGCAACGCCGTCGATCATGGCCTGGAATCGCGGGCCCTGCGTGCGGCCGCCGGAAAGCCCGAGCAGGGCAAGGTTCATTTATCGGCTTCCCATCAATCGGGGCATGTCGTCATCGAAGTTTCCGACGATGGCGGAGGGCTCGACAGCGCGCGAATCCTAAAGAAGGCGATCGACCGCGGACTGGTGAAAGAAGGGGCTGCCCTCAGCCAAGCCGAAATTCTCGACCTGATTTTCGAACCTGGTTTTTCCACCTCGGAAAAAGTCACCGAGATATCCGGTCGCGGCGTCGGCATGGACGTCGTGAAACGCGAGATCGAAAAGCTGCGAGGGCGTGTTGAAGTCCGAAGCGAGCAAGGCGCCGGGACTACGTTCTATCTGCGGGTGCCGCTCACGCTCGCCATCATCAATTCGCTGGTGGTGAGACAGGGCGCCGACCGGTTCATACTCCCTCTGTTCGCGGTGAGGGAGATCTTGGCGCCCGGCCAAGAGATCAATACGGTGGAAGGCCGCAACGCGGTTTGCCTGCTTCGTGACCGGGTCGTGCCCGTCGTGAGGCTGGAAAACGTATTAGGCCGCCCGCAAAGGAGCCCCAATGGCCCGCGGCGGGCCGCCCAAAAAGATGAAAGTCGTCGTCGCTTTGCGGTATGTTGCCAGACGGTGCAGTGCGGCGAAGACCGAGTGCGCTCTGGAGAT
>VFZQ01000369.1 GCA_016871135.1 Acidobacteriota bacterium
GAAACCTCGATCGACGAAAAGGGCAAGAAGTTCACGGTCACTGTTGGCGGCAAGGTTGTCACGGTGAAGGAAGGCGACTGGGTTTCGATCGACGGCACGACCGCGAAGGTCTTCCTCGGTCAGGCCAAGACCACCGAAGCCGATACGAAGTCGGGTCCGCTCGCGAAGTTCATGGGCTGGGCCGATGAGTTCCGCGGCGACTTTGGCGTGCGCGCCAATGCCGACATCCCGCGCGACGCCACCGTCGCCCGCAAGTTCGGCGCCGAGGGCATCGGCCTCTGCCGTACCGAGCACATGTTCTTCGCCGAGGACCGTCTGCCGTTCGTGCAGGCGATGATTCTCGCCAAGGACGTCAAGACCCGCACCAACGCGTTGAAGAAGCTTCTGCCGATGCAGCGCTCCGACTTCGCCGGTCTGTTCAAAGCGATGAACGGCTTCCCAGTCGTCATTCGTACGCTCGATCCGCCCCTGCATGAGTTCCTGCCCAAGCGCGAGCACCTGATGGTCGATCTCGCCAAACTTCCCCATGCCACCGCGGCGGAGAAGAAGGAGATGTCGAAAGCCTACAGCATCGCCGTCGGCGATCTGAAGAAGCGGCTGCCCGAACTGCTGCACCGCGTGGAAGAGTTGCACGAGTTCAACCCGATGCTCGGCCACCGCGGCTGCCGTCTCGGTATCACCTATCCCGAGATCACAGAAATGCAGGCGCGTGCCATTTTCGAAGCGGCCGCTCAGGTCGCCAAGAAGGGCATCAAGGTGATTCCGGAAGTTATGATCCCGCTGATCGGTTCGGTGAAGGAACTCGAGCATCAGAAGGCGATCGTCGAGCGCGTGGCGAAGGAAGTTCTCGCCAAGGCCGGCGTCGCGGATCTGCACTACATGATCGGAACGATGATCGAAATTCCGCGCGCCGCGCTGACCGCCGATCAGGTTGCCGAGCAGGCGGAGTTCTTTAGCTTCGGTACCAACGATCTGACGCAGACCACGATGGGCTTGTCGCGCGACGACTATACGAAGTTCTCGCGCCAGTACGAAGACCTGAAGATCTTCGCGGCCGATCCGTTCGGCGTGCTGGATCAGACGGGCGTCGGCAAGCTGGTCGATTTTGCAGTGAAGGCGGGCCGCAAGACCCGTCCCGATCTCGAAGTCGGCATCTGCGGCGAGCACGGCGGCGAGCCGAGCTCGGTGGAGTTCTGCGTGAAGGTCGGCATGAACTATGTTTCGTGCTCGCCCTATCGTGTGCCGATCGCCCGATTGGCCGCGGCGCAGGCTCGCATCGGTGATTCGGCCGAAGCGTCTCGCACGAAGTAGTATCGCTGTAGTTTCTTTTCAAACAACGAGGCCACGAACGGTTCTTTCGTGGCCTCGTTGTTTTAGTTTTCGCTTTTACGGCGCAGATACATTTCGCCCAGCACCGTCCGCGCCGCCTCAACCATCTCCGGATAAGGCGTGTCGTTGTGCATTACGAATCCGATGTTGTAGTTTTCGCCGTCGAGCGTTCGTCCGGTAATCGCCTGGTCGGCGTATTGAAACCAGTGCGCGCCGACGAACGCAGGATGATCGAGCACTGTTTGCATGTAGTCGATGAACATGCGTGCCCGGTCGGCCTGGCTCGAGGCCGCGACAAGGCCTGTGTGAAACATTCCGCGATCGAGCGCGCCGAAGTGGAACTCGCCGATGATTGCCGGCTTGTTATACGCGTTCAAAAAGTCCCATCGCGGCGCGTTGATTCGATTCTGGTAGATGTTGAAGCTGATCACGTCGCAGTGTTCGGCGCATGCTTCGGCGGCTTCGGCGGTGTAGCCCGCAAAGCGCGAGCCCAGGTACAGATGATCGGCATCAAGCTTGCGCAGTTCTTCGCGCACCGTTCGGAAGTAGGTGGCCGCCAGCAGACGAGTGAAGGCGGCGAGATCGGCGGTTGATGCTGTGTTCAACGACGCGGGGGGGTGTCATCGCATCCCAATTTGCGTACGACGTGCGCCAGGCTTCGTTCAACCGGGCGATGTCGGCATACTTCTCGCGGAGTTGCGCGATAAGCGCCCTCTTGGCGGGTGATGCCGCCGAGTTCTGGCTCAAGGCGCCCGCGCCCGCTGCCGTGCGCGAACTCCAGTTGAGTTCGTTGTCGACGAAGTACCCGATGCACCACGGATCACCCGCGGCCAGCGCCGCTACGGGCCGGATCGAATTCGCAACGTTGGCCGCGAAGCGGGAATCGAACGGATCGGGAAGACTTGTCGCCGGTCCAGAGGCGACAGGCACACGGTTGCCCACGCCGCCAACGGTCACCGTCGCGACATAGGGCATATTGCGGCCCCACAGGCGGTTGTCGGACCAGTTGGCGATCGTGGTGAACCCCCAGGAGCGCATCCGCCGAGTGGTCACTTCGGCCCAATCATTCGCGTAACCGGGGCCATACTTGCGTTCGAGATTCGCGGCGAGAAAATCGTACGCTCGGCCTTCACGGATCGGCCCCTGCGTCGCGCCCGTTGCGTAGGAAAGATGCCGATGCAGCGGATCGCCACTCTCCGGAAGCCACGTAAACATCGACTCGCGCCCTTGAACGAAAGTCGGCGAAACAGTGCGCATGCTGTTGAGACCGGCTGAAAAGAACAGCGCGCCTTCTGGATCGATTAGCCACCAGCGGCCGTCGATTCTTTCCGTGCGGAAGAAGCCGGTCGATTCGCGGCGTGGGCCATCAGCCCAGCCGCCGAACATGTTGCGTCCTTCCAGAGACGGCTTCGATTCCAAGGCGGCGGCTTCCTCCGCGCGCCGCTCGCCGAATTCTTCATCGGCGTGAATTTTCCCCGGCCAGTCGCCGCCGGTCCATTGTCCGTAGCGGTCGACGAGTCCATCGAGAGGTGGCGAAGGCTGCAATCGGACGTTGTCGACGATAAGTGTTCTCACTTCAGCCGGAGATGCCATGAAAATCTGCACCGCGACGATGTGCTCCAGCCGCAGCGTGTGTGAGCCACGCGAGCCGAGATCTTTGCTCCCCGGCCATACGGGCGTCCCGCGCATGCCGAAGTCCATCGCATTTGCGAGGTGCAACGGGAAGCGGAACGTGCGAGTTTCGCCGGGTTCGACGATACCCGAGCCGGTGCGGCAGAAGTTGATCCCGTCGGCGCGCGGATCGTCGTCGACGCGGACGCTGAACGGCAATGCGATTGCGCCGGGATTGGTGACGTCCATGGCGAGTTCGCCGCGTCCGCGGAAATCGTCGGGTGCGTTCTGGAAGAAGAACAGCGCGGGCCAGGCGACGGTTTGAAATTCGATGCGGAGGGCTCGGGCGCCGTCGGTAACGCCGCTATCGATCACGCTAATGCGTGTATCGCGCGGGCGCAGGATTGCCAGTTCGGCTTCGCTTTCGAACGAATTCAGCGGCCGCGTTTCGCCGAGGACGAGTAGCGAAAATAGGAGCGGAGCGAAACGCACACTTTGAGTATATAGGTGAGAATCCGGCGCGGCGTCGCTCCGCAACGATCCGCTCCAAATACCGCTTCATCCGAATTCGATAGACTATCCTTCCATAGCCATGCCCCGATTCTCACTCATCGTCGCCGCCACCGCAACGCTCCTCGCCCAACGCGCCGCCACCTTCGAGTCGCGCCCAGCCACCGCCATCGAAAACGACAAGATCGAACTGCTCGTCCTGAACAAAGGCGGCGCGTTCGCCAGTCTGCTGCTCAAAGACGACTCCGGCAAGATGAACCCGATGTGGAATCCTGTCGCGCTCGCCCGCATGACCAACGGGCCCGCGCGCTTCGGCGATTCCATCGGCCACTTTGTCTGCGTCGATGGCTTCGGTCCTACGTCGAAAGAAGAAGCCGCCGCCGGATTGCAAGGCCACGGCGAAGCCCACCGCCAGAACTGGGAAGTGACTAGCAAAGGCCGCGAGGGCAGGACGCAGCACATCGCGTGGCGCGCGAAGTTGCCCGTCGTGCAGGAGATCTTCACCCGCAAAGTGGAAGTCGTCGACGGCGAGCAGGTCGTCTATGTCGAAAGCGCGCTCGAAAACGAACTCGGCTTCGACAGGCCCATCAACTGGGCCGAACACGGCACCATCGGCTATCCGTTTCTCGCGCCCGGCAAGACCGTTATCGACGCCTCGGTCGGCCGCTGCCAAACACGCCCGCACGTGAACCAGCCGTCCAATCGACGCCTCGTTTCCGACAAAGAGTTCACTTATCCGATCGCGCCGCTCAAAGCGGGAGGCATGGCCGATCTACGTCAGATTCCTGATCCGCCGGACTCGATGGACCACAGCGGCTGCCTGCTCGATCCAGCTCGCCGCCTCGGCTTCATCACCGCGATCAATACCGAGAAGCGCTTGATGCTTGGCTACCTCGTCCGCCGTGAAGAGTATCCGTGGCTGCAGGAGTGGATGAACTATCCGCCAAATTTGGCGCTCTCGCGTGGACTGGAATTCGGCACGCAGCCGTTCGATATCTCTCGCCGCGCGACGGTCGAAATGGGCAAGCTATTCGACGTCCCCGCCTTCCGCTGGCTGCCGGCGAAATCGAAGATCGGCACCCGGTTCCTCTTCTTCTACACGCGCGTTCCTGTGGGCTTCAACAAAGTCGACGACGTGCGCCAGGAAAACGGCGAGATCGTGATTGAAGACAAGAAGAGCCGTCAGACCGTTCGTTTGAAAGCGTCGCTGTCCCTCTGATCCGTTTGTGCAAGGCAGGGAGGTCGGCGTCCCCGGATTCACGCGAAGTTTGGAAAAATAGATGTGAGGATCCACGGCGATGCCGAATGAGCAGTCCACGCTGCCGGTCACAACCTTACTTGCACGCTGGCGGGCGGGAGAATCAAAGGCGCTGGACGAACTCAGCCCCATCGTTTATCAGGAACTGCGCCGAATCGCCCGGTCGCTTCTGTCACGCGAACGCGGCGGTCACACGTTGCAACCAACGGCCCTGACACACGAGGCCTTTCTCCGTCTCTGCGGAGATGTGCCGGACATAGACTGGCGAAGCAGAGCCCACTTCCTGGGCATCGCGGCGCGCATCATGCGCCAAGTGCTAATTCAACACGCCCGCGCCAGGAGCGCGGCCAAGCGCGGAGCCGCACCGATAACAATCTGTTTGGGCAACGCCGAGTCGCACCTTGGCGCCGGTCCAGCTACGGGGCTGCACGAACTCGACCAAGCGTTGACCCATCTGACCAGCTTCGACGTTCGCAAGGCCACGGTGGTGGAGATGCGATACTTCGGCGGCCTGACCGTGCCCGAGATCGCCGAGGCGCTCGGCATTTCCGAACCGACCGTGGAGCGCGACATGCGGACTGCGCTTGCGTGGCTGCGCCGGGAATTGAAAGCATGACCGTTGAGCGCTGGGCGGAAATCGAGGGCCTGTTTCAGGACGCTTTGCCGCTGACGGCCGAGGAGCGCGTATTACTCCTCAGCCGCCGTTGCGAAGGCGACCCGGAATTGCGGCGGGAAGTGGAATCGCTGCTGGCCAACGACGCGCCGACGGATGCGTTCCTCACCGGCATGATCTCCGGTCCACACGAGGACGATGCCTTGCCGATGCCGGGAGCGATCGTCGGCGAATACAAATTGGACCGGCTTCTGGGCCAGGGTGGTATGGGAGCGGTCTACCTTGCGCGCCGCGCCGACGGTGAGTTCGATCAGCTAGTGGCCATCAAGTTCTCCGGCTTTCCCACGGGTTCGGGCTGGACCGCCGAGCGCTTCCGGGCCGAGCGGCAGATTCTCGCGCGCCTCGAACACCCCAACATCGCGAGACTGCTTGACGGAGGCACGCTTTCCAGCGGCGCGCCGTACCTGGTGATGGAGTACGTTGACGGGATCCCGCTCATCGAATGGTGCAAGCGGCGCGGAGCCACGGTTGCCTCGCGTCTCCAGCTGTTCCTCAGCGTTTGCGATGCCGTTGCGTACGTGCACCGCAACCTGATCGTGCATCGTGACATCAAGCCGGGAAATATACTCGTTACCGCCGATGGCGTGCCAAAACTGCTCGAT
>VFZQ01000370.1 GCA_016871135.1 Acidobacteriota bacterium
GCTTCATGAGACGAAACATCTATCACAGCCAGTGGCCGGGCACAAGGGTATAAACAGGGTATAAAATCAAGATTAACCGCTCGCGTCCTCAAATCGTCGGAGGCACCGATGACCAAATTGTTTTGCGCGTTCGCTTTCCTCACGGCTCTAGCCGCGCAAATTCCGATGCGCACAGGCTTTCCATTTGGCGGAAAGGCCGCCGCAGGTCCGAATGGTCATGTATGGATCGGGGGCGTCGATCGAATCGCCCGCTTTGACGCCGCTGGCCGGACTGTCTTCACGACAATCATCGAAAGCGACTACGGCATCTCCGCCATCGCTGTCGATACCGTTGGCCGCGCCGCGGTCACCACTGGCGACACTCTCATTCTCCTCGACCCGGAAGGACGCGTCGTCCGCACACAAAACGTCGGCGCCTTCCCTGCAGCCATTGCTATGGACTCGCAGGGCAGCATCTTCCTCGCCGGCGTCGCGAGAGACGGATTCATCGGCCCGCCTGGTGTCTACAAACCATCCTTCGGCGAGAAGAACTGCTTCAACCGCAACTTCGATTACGCTTTCTGTGACGACGCTTTTCTCGCCAAGTACCTGCGCGACGGCACTCGCGCCTGGATCACCCTTTTCGGAGGATCGTCCAGGGACCACGCCACCACCGTCGCGCTGGATCCGTCCGGCGCCGTCTGGATCGCTGGAGAGACCACCTCTCCAAACATGCCTGTCACTCCGAACGCGCTCCAACCCGTTTACGGTGGCGGCGAGAATCTCGGCCCTCTGACTTTCGGCGACGCCTTCCTTGCACGCATCGATGCCACCGGAACGCGACTCGAATACGCAACCTTCCTCGGCGGCTCCCGCACCGATATCGCTACGACGTTGACCGCTACCGCTGCTGGCGTAGTGGTCGGGGGCCGCACCGATTCACGTAATTTTGTTACAACGCCGGATGCCCATCGCCGCTCGCTCGCCAGCTCGAAGGTCGAGATGCCTGGACTGCAGACTGACGTCTTCATGACGGCTGTCTCCGCAACGGGCGAGCTCGTCTATTCGACCTTGCACGGCGAAGAAGGGCCCGACGTCGCAACCGCCGCCGCAGCCGGTGTGGGCAATGAAGTTACCGTGGCCGTCACCGGGAATTCTCAACAGTGCTTGCTCCGCCTGGACGCCGGGAAGTTCTCGGCGCGGTGTTTCAATAGCGACGCTGCCCCGCCTTCGACGGTTGTTTCGGCGCAAGGCGAGTGGCTGGCGATTGGCGCCACGAAACGAGGACTCCCAGTTCCCGGCGTGACCCAATCTGGATACGGAACTGTCTACAAGTTCGGCGCCTCCGCAAGCCCTGTAGTCGCGGGCGTCTGGAACGAGTCTTACTTGCAATTCCGCCCCGTCATCGCGGCGGATTCGTTTATCTCCATCTACGCCGCCGGCCTCGACAAGGCGAGCGTCCAACTCGGCGGCCGCGAACTGAAACTCCTCCACTCGTCAAGTACTCAGATCAACGCGTACGTTCCCGCGGATACTCCGAAGGGCACGCTCGACCTCACCGTCAACGGTCGCGATCCAACCCCCGTCGATATCGTCGACCGCTGGCCCGGCCTCGCCGGCGCCGCGCTGAACCAAGACGGCACAGTCAACACTGCCTCCAATCCCGCCGAGCGCGGCACGATAGTCAGCCTCTTCGGATCGGGCTTTGGTCCTGATCCCTTGCCCGCCATCGAGCCTTTCACGGAAGCCCACACCCCGAACAACGCGCAAGGCATGGAACTACTCTTCGTCGGACGCATCGCCGAAGGGCTCTTCCAAGTCAACGCTCGAGTCCCGCAAAACGCAAGAACCGGTCACACCGCTGTCCGTGTCGTCTTTCGAATGCCATCCGGCTTCCTCTTCTCGGACCTCGCTCGTATACACATCCGCTGACGAATCCAATTCCCAATTCCTGAATCCAATAAGAAGTATGCTCACTATTCGTAATGCCAACGAGCGCGGCCACACACAAGCCGGTTGGCTCAACGCGCGCCACTCTTTCTCCTTCAACACCTACTACGAACCCAAGCACATGGGCTTCCGCTCCCTTCGCGTTATCAATGACGATCGCATCGCGCCCGGCACGGGCTTCGGCAAGCACCCGCACCGCGACATGGAGATCATCACCTGGGTCCTCGAAGGCCAGCTCGAACACGAAGACTCCATGGGTAACCGCGCCGTGCTTCGCCCCGGCCAAATGCAGCGCATGAGCGCGGGCACGGGTATCTATCACAGCGAACGCAATGCGTCGTCCACCGAGCCGATCCATCTCTTCCAAATCTGGATCCAGCCCGACACCGAAGGCATCGCTCCGCGCTTCGAAGACCTTCCGCTCACCGATGCCGACTTACGCAACAAGCTATTTCTCGCCGCCTCACCCGATGGCCGCAACGGCAGTTCGGTGATCCAGCAGAGCGCTTTCGTTTATGCGTCCAAACTCGACGCCAATCGATCCGTCGATCACCCGCTCGAAGGAAACCGGCATGCGTGGCTGCAAGTCGCCACGGGCCGCGTCAATGTCAACGGTCATGATCTCGAGGCTGGCGACGCCATCGCCGCTTCGGATGAAAAACAACTGCACGTGCAAGCCGCCGAGGAGAGCGCTATTCTACTATTCGACCTCGCATAAACTGCAACCATGCTCCTCGCCCTCGCTGTTCTCACACTCACTCCCGACGCCGGAGCGCCCGCCTGGCGGCAGCCTCAACTCGCCATGTCCGGCACGACGGCGGTCGTCGCCTTCGGTGCGGCGAACAATGTGTATGCCGCCGTGTCGACCGACTCCGGCGCGACGTTCGGCAAACCGGTGAAAGTCGGCTCGGGCGGCGTCGCCTCGCTCGGCCGGCACAGAGGCCCCCGCGTGGTCATGAGTGGAAACACGATCGCCATCGCGGCCATCGCTGGCGCAAAAGGCAGGGGGCAGGACGGCGAGTTGTTCGTGTGGCGATCGACCGACAATGGCAAAACGTGGTCGAAGCCCGCGACCGTCAACGACGTTCCCGGCGCGGCTCGCGAGGGCCTGCATGCTCTCGCCGCCGGACCGAACGGTATGTTGTTCGCCACATGGCTCGACCTGCGCAAAAAAGGAATGCGCCTCGCCGGGTCGATCTCTAAAGACGGCGGTGCGACGTGGTCGCCGAACTTCTTCATCTACGAATCGCCCGACGGCCACGTTTGCGAATGTTGTCATCCCTCGGCGGCGATCGGTCCCGACGGCGCCCTCCACGTCATGTTTCGCAACTGGCTCGGCGGTTCACGCGATATGTGGCACGGGGTGTCGAAGGACGGCGGCAAGACATTTAAGTCGCACGTTGTCGGCGAAGGCACATGGAAGCTGAACGCGTGCCCGATGGACGGCGGCGGCCTCGCCATCAAGGCCGACGGGTCGGTCGTCACCTCCTGGCGGCGCGAGAGCCAGATCTTCTACACCAACGGCGCAAAGTTCGAAGCGCCCGGCTGGGCCGGCAAGGATTCGGCGCTTGTGCTCGACAAAGCCGGCAACCCGGTCATCGCCTGGACCGAAGGGATGAAGGTCGTTGCCTTCGACGGCAAGAAACACGAACTCGCCGCGCACGGCGGGTTTCCGTCATTGGCGGCCAGCGGAGCGGCTGTTCTCGCCGCCTGGGAACAGGGCACGGGAATCGCCCTCAAACGAATTCAGTAACGGATGCCGGAGCGGAACGGCGAGTTTAGTTCGATTCCGCTCGATACGTCACGACAAGGTTCGTGGTCAACAACTGGTCGGACGCCAAAACGACGTTGTCGTTGGACTGCACACCTGTCAACACCTGAGCGTGCGTGATGTTGACCACTCCGATTTTCACGTCCCGCCAGGCTAACTTACCGCCCTCGACGACGAATACGCCCTGTTTTCCGGAACTATCCCGTCGCAGACACTCTTTCGGAATGATGATCGCGCCCGCCGCCTCACGCGATCGAATCGCCGCGTTCACATTCGCCCCCGGTTTTAACGACCCGTCCTCGTTGTCGATCCGCACCACCACTTCCCCAACCTGGCGCGAACCCAGCGCTTGAATCTGCGCCGGTAGCCGGTCCACGCGTCCCGTCCATTCCCGCCCGGCCAGCCCATCCCATGTAATCGTCACCGGCATCTCGAGCGCGACCCGTCCCAACTCGGGTTCATCGACATATACGTTCACCGACAACCGCTTGATATCGCCGATGTTCGCCACCAGGTCGCCAGGATTCAAATACGCGCCCGCTTTCACGTCCATTTGATAAACGACGCCGCCGATCGGCGCGCGCAACGTGCCACGCTCCAACTGCGCGTTCGCCGAGACCACGGCTGTCTTCGCTTCGCGCAGCCGTGCTTCCAAAATTCCTCGATCGCCCGGCGTAAACAAAACCCCGCGCCGCTGTTGCAGCGCCCGAACATGCGCGTCGATCGACGCGCGTTTATCTTCCAACGCCTGGGCTTCCTGTTTTGTCGCGGCGCTCTTTTCAATCAGCCGCTTAACTGCGCCAAGTTCTTTATCGATCGATGCGCGCTCGACGTTCAACCGCGAAATCTGTCCGTCGATCTCGGCGCGATCCGCCGCGCGCCCGCCGCCCTCGATCGCCCGTATCTCCGCTTCGATCTGCGCCACGCGCGCCTCGGCGCCCTGCCGCGCCGCGAAAATTTCGGCGTTATCCTGATCCACAATCAACTGCCCCGCGGCTACGGTCTTCCCGCTGCGAGCGTGAACGGTCGCAACCGCTCCCGCCCGCGTCGCCCGCACGCTGACAAACGAAACCGGTTCGGCTTTTCCGTTCGTGACCAGCGTATCGACGATCGTTCCAACCTTCGCCCTCGTGAAGCGAACCTCGGGCGGGGCGTTCTTCAACTGCACCAGATATCCCGCGGCTCCCGCGATCAACGCAAGCGGCACGATCCAGAACAGATGTTTCATGGAATCAAAACTGTCTTGCCCGCTCGCCAGTTCTTCACTGTATCGAGCGCATCGTTGGCCTCGGCGAGCTTATATCGCGCGGTGATTTCGCCGGCGAAAAGATCGTGCCACTTCGGAATTTCAAGCATCCGCAACGCGCGATCGACGTGCCGCGGTTCGAATCCCCAGCTACCCTGGAGCGTCAACTGCTTGCGCGTGATCGTGTGCGGATTGAAGCCGATATTGCCCGCGTTTGCGTATTGACCCAACACCAGGAACTTTCCGCCGTCACGCGGCAGTTCGATCCCTTCATTCACCGCGTCCGGATAACCCACGCACTCGATCACAACATCCGCGCCGAAGCCGCCCGTGAATTCGAGTGCCAATTTCCGGCGCTCTTCGACGCTCGTCACCGCGCCCACATCGATCGTTTCATCCGCGCCAAAATGCCGTGCCAATTCCAGTCGATGTGGAGGTCCGCCGATCGCCAACAATTTCGTCGCGCCCGCTTGCTTCGCAACCGCGATCGCACCGAGTCCAACCGGGCCGGTTCCTTGCACGATCACCGTATCGCCCCACTCCACGCCGCAACGTTCCACGCCGTGAATCGCGGTCGCAAGTCCGCAACCCGCGCCAACAACGGCGTCGGAAGAAACATGCTCCGGAATGCGGAAAATCGCCGTGCCCGCGCGTAGATGAATCTGTTCGGCGTATCCGCCGCGCAAATGCGGCTCGTGATCGGCGCAATACGAAATGCCGTACGCTTTCCGCGCGACGCAACGTGTCGGCTGCCGCTTCACTCGGCAGTAGTAACATTCGCCGCAAACCAGTGAACTCGCCCAAGCGACGCGATCGCCCACGCGCAAATCTTTGCCGCGCCAGTCCTTGTTTAGCCCTTCGCCGAGCACTTCAATCCGCCCGACTGTTTCATGACCCAGTACAACCGGCAAAGGTACGGGCAATTGCCCGAGCCACAAATGTACATCGGTGCCGCAAATTCCCGCGATGTCGACGCGCACCACCGCTTCGCCCGGCCCCGCGGCCGTCAACTCCGGGTAC
>VFZQ01000371.1 GCA_016871135.1 Acidobacteriota bacterium
CTCGGTCTTCGCCGCACTGCACCGTCTGGCAACATACCGCAAAGCGACGACGACTTTCATCTTTTTGGGCGGCCCGCCGCGGGCCATTGGGGCTCCCTGACGGTCCGTTCTCCGCGCCTACGACCTGCAGCTTAAGCCACGGAATCGCGCCCGGTGCGACATAGGCGGGATCGACCGTCTCGGCGACCTTCTTCGCCCAAATCGCGCTGGTATCGAGCGAACTCTGCCACGTCGCCCGCGCCGGATTACCCGCCTCGCTAGGATTCGGGCTCAAGTAGTGAGTGGTCACCTGTTGGCGAATCTCGCCGCCAAACCACTTGTATGTGACAAAAAGCGTGGCCTGCGGGCCTTGGAATTTCCAGGCTAGTCCGCTCGCCGATGGAAGGCAGACGTAGTTCTGTGTGCCGGTGGCCTGCGCCTTCAAGTAGGCCGTGTTGCCCGGCGGCACCTGAAGGTCGGCGGGCATCGGCGGGATCGCAATCGTCTGGCCGCGAAGCGCGGCGAATGCTGAGGCAAGGAATACGATGATTCGTTTTTGAAACATAGTTTCTCCTGCTCAGGGAAGCGTCTCCGCGCGGAAAAATTAGCGAGCAAAGTGTTAGCCTTGATCGCATGGACGACTTGACCCCGGAGCTATACAAGGAACTCCGGCGTATCGCTTCGAGCCACCTTCGTGCCGAGCGCCCCGACCACACCCTGCAGCCAACCGCCCTCGTGCACGAGGCGTATCTGAAACTCTCGGCCGGCGCCGAACGCACCTTCACCGATCAGGTGCACTTCCTGTCAACGGCTTCGCGCGTCATGCGCCAAGTCCTGGTCGACTACGCCCGCGCGCGCGCCAGCCAGAAGCGCTCGAAGGTCGAGATCGAAAACAGCAAGGGCGTGGATCCGCTCGATGTCATCGAGCTCGACAGCGCGCTACAAGCGCTCGCCGAAGAAAACGAGTCCATAGCGCGCATGGTCGAAATGCGTTTCTTCGGCGGCATGACGGCGGAAGAAACCGCCGAGGCGCTACAGATTTCGGTGCACGTTGTTCGGCATGATCTTCGCTACGCGCAGGCGTGGCTGAAGCGGAAGTTGGCGCGTTAATCGAACTGGCCCAGTCGGCCGCGGCATGCATCGACAACTCACTCACATGTACGGCGTCCCAGCCACGAGCGCGAAGCTGCGGTGCGGCTGTCAAGGGTAGCCCTTAGTCAATGACGATTCGCTTCACGCTGCGTCAAGATGAACGTCGATCGTCCCATCTACCGCGCCGCCGCAAACGCAAGCGCCTGCCGCAGATCCTCTTCTTGCAAGTCCGGAAAGTCTTCGAAGAGCTCCGCCCGCGTGGTGTAAGTCGCCAGAATATCGAGCACCCTGCGCACCGTAATCCGCATCCCGCGGATACACGGCTGCCCACCCATTTTCCCGGGTTCGATGGTGATCCTGTCGAATGGCGCGCAACGTCATGTCGATATCACCCCTCCATCTTCCGCGCCGCCGCATTCCACCGCACCCGCACCCCGCGCCGCAGCGACTCCATCGCCATGCACAGAGCCACGTTCGTCGCCTGCCCCGCCTCCACATTCGCGTTCGGATCCTTGCGCGACTTCACGCACTCAATCAGATTCCGAATGTGCGATCGCGTCGCCGAGCCAAACGTTCCCGGCTCGGACCGATGCCGCTCCGGCTTCAACTCCACCGCCTTCGGATCTTCGCGATACAACGCGTAACTCTCTCGCCCAACATCGAGCCGCGCTTTCGATCCGTGATACCCAACCAACTGATCGAGCGTCCCCGAATAGCGCATCGCTTTGTAGCCTACAGTGAACGTCGCCAGGAAATTCTCCGGATACTCCAGGCACATCGTCGTCGTCTCGGACACTTCGACCCCATCAAGATTCGGCCGCGTTGCGCCAACAACAACCGCCGATGGAATCGACGCGTTCATCAGCCACACGATCGAATCGACGATATGTGCCGCCTGCCCAATCATCAGCCCGCCCGAGTAATCCCAGTAGTAATACCAATTGAAAAATCGCGCCGCGTCCGCCTCGCGCTTCGGCGAAGTCCCCAGCCACGCCTTCCAATCAATTTCTCCCTCGAAGGCTTTCTTCGAGTTCACTCCGGCCTGATGGTTGTACCACCAGCCATTCACCAATCGCACGTCGCCGAGCCCCGCCGTATCTCGCACCTGCTTGGCTTCTTGGAAGAGCGGAAAGCTGCGCCGTTGCATGCCGACCTGCGCCACGCGCTTGGTCTCGCGCACGGCTTTGATGATGCGAAAGCCCTCGTCGGGCGTGTGCGCCATCGGCTTTTCGACATACACGTCCTTGCCCGCGTGCACCGCGTCGATCACCATCTGCGCGTGCCAGTGATCGGGCGTGGCGACGACAGCGACATCGATCGACTTATCGTCGAGCACGCGTTTGTAATCCTTGTACGCCTTCGCGCCGGTCGACGCCACCTTCAAGCCGAGATCGAGATTCGGCTGATAGACATCGCATACCGCCGCCATCTCGACGCCGATCTCCTTGAACTCCGCGGTCAGCAGCCGCCCTCGCCCACCGGAACCGATGATCGCGCCGCGTACTTTCTCGTTCGCGCCAAGTACGGAAACGGCCGACGCTGCTGTCGTTACGAAATTTCGCCGGTGCATAGACTTTATCATGCAATAAAATGAGGCCATGAACCGCCGCGCCTTCGTTCCCCTCACTGTCGTCCCTCTGCTTGGCCAGCCCGCCGGCCGCAAGTACAAAACCGCGCTCATCGGCTCCGGTTGGTGGGGCATGAATATCCTGCGCGAGGCGATCGCTTCCGGCGAATGTACGTGCGTCGGTTTCGCCGATCCCGATCCCGCGCAGATCGCCGTCGCCAAAGCGGAGCTTGCCAAGTTCTCCGGCGATCAGCCGCGCGAATACCGCGACTACCGCGAACTGCTGTCGAAGGAACGTCCCGATATCGCCATCGTCGCCACGCCCGATCACTGGCACGCGCTGCCGACAATCGATGCCGTCAAAGCCGGCGCGCACGTCTACGTCGAAAAGCCGATCAGCCACACCATCGACGAAGGCAAGGCGATGGTGAAGGCCGCGCGCGAAGGTGACCGCGAAGTTGTGGTCGGTCTGCACCGCCGCGTGTCGCCGCACTGTATCTCGGGCATGGAGTTTTTGAAGTCGGGCAAAGTCGGCAAGATCGGCATGGTGCGATTGTTCGCGCATGCCGCCGGCGGGCCCGGCAAGAAAACGCCCGACAGTGAACCGCCCAAGGGCATGGATTGGGACCTGTGGCTCGGCCCCGCGCCAAAGCGGGCGTTCAACGCCGCGATCCATCCGAAGGGCTTCCGTCATTTCCTGGATTATGCGAACGGGACGCTTGGCGATTGGGGCGTCCACTGGTTCGATCAACTCTTCTGGTGGACCGAAGAAACCCATCCGAAGCGCGTCTACTCAACCGGCGGCCGGTACGTGCGCGAGGACTCCACCGACGCGCCCGATACGCAAGTCGTCGCACTCGATTTCGAGAGCTTCAAGTGCACATGGGAGCAGCGCCACTACGCCGGCAATAGCGCCGAAGCCACGCCCATCGGGGCGTATTTCTACGGCACGAACGGGACGTTTCATCAGGGCTGGCGCGACGGCTGGACGTGGTTTCCCGCGAACAAGAACGAAAAGCCGATCCACGTTGAACCGCAACTCAACTCGCCCGACGGTCAAAACATCAAAGAACTCTGGGCCGATTTCCTCGACGCGATCAAGAAGCGGCGCAGGCCCGTGCGCGACATCGAATTCGGCCACCGCGCGACAGCGGCCAGCCTGCTCGGCATGGTGTCGATGAAGCTTGGCCGCGCCGTCGAGTGGGACGGCAAGACGATCACCAACGACAAGGAAGGCGTGAAGTTGCTGCGCCGCGCCTACCGCGCGCCTTGGAAATACCCGAAAGCTTAACAGGAGAATGCTATGCCATCCATGATCGGTGCTTACGGCGACTGGGCCGCGCGCTTCGCCGCCGACCCGCCCCGGCTCTCCTTTCGCCGGCCCGAGTTCCGAGACGTCAAAGCTTGGCGAGCCCGTGCGCATGCCCGCTTTGTCGAGACGCTGCTACCGCCCGCACCGGCCGCGACCCCGCGCGCCATCGTGCAACATCACCTCGAATTCGATGGCCTCGAGATCGAACATCTCACCTGGCAACTGCCGTATGGCCCGCCGACCGAGGCGCTGCTGTTGAAGCCGAAAGGCGCGCGCGGCAAACTGCCCGGCGTTGTTGGCCTGCACGATCACGGCGGCAACAAATACTTCGGCCTACGCAAGATCACGCGCATGAGCAAAGACCCGCACCCATTGATGATCAAGCACCAGGAACGTTACTACAGCGGCATCGCATGGGCGAATGAACTCGCCAAGCGCGGCTATGTTGTTCTGGTGCACGACACGTTCACCTTCGCCAGCCGCCGCGTGAGGCCGCAAGATCTGCCGCAGGTCGTCAAAGGCGATCTCGCTGAGCAATCGCCGGAAGCACCTGAAGAGATCGAGAAGTACAACCGCTTCGCGGCGAACCACGAACATCTGATGGCCAAGAGCCTCTTCTGTGGCGGCCTCACTTGGCCGGGCGTTTTCAGCTTCGAGGACCAGCGCGCGCTGGACTATCTCTGTTCCCGCTCCGATGTCGACGCGAGCAAGGTCGGCTGCGCGGGACTCTCCGGCGGCGGCTTGCGCACCGTCATGCTCGCTGGACTCGACCCGCGCATCAAGGCGGCCTGCTGCGTCGGCATGATGACGACATGGCGCGACTACCTGCTCAACAAGGCCCACACCCACACATGGATGTGTTACGTCCCTGCACTGCCGCGCGATCTCGACTACCCGGAGATCCTTGGCCTAAACCTGCCTGCTTCGGTGATGGTTCTGAACAACCGCCAAGACGCCCTCTTCACGATGCCCGAGATGGAGCGCGCCGACCGAATTCTGGCGGAGGTTTACAAGAAGGCCGGTTTCGCCGATCACTACAAATGCAATTTCTACGACGGCCCGCACAAGTTCGACGCCGAGATGCAAAAGGACGCCTTCGCGTGGTTCGACCGCTGGTTACGCTCTTGAACGTTTCTCCGGCCAAGTAAACACCGAAGCCACCGCGAAGTTCCAGACGGCGGCGATCACCGTTCCCGCGGCGCCGGCCGCCCACCAAATCACGCTTTGCGCTTTCAACCAAAGCGCCAGCGACAGACTCGCCACTCCTCCCGCCGTGCACACGGCCAGGAAGGTTGCGCCCCCGGCGATTATCCCGGCGCCACGGAGTTTGCGATCCCGATACGTGAACTCGTTGTTCATCGCGAAGTTGCTAAGAGCCGCGACCGTCGTCGCCGCAAGATGTGCTTGCGAAAATGGCATATCGTACAGATCGATTGCAGTGCCAAGCACAACCAAGTGCAGCAACAATCCTACCGAACCGACAATCGAGAACAGAACGAATCGGACGGGAACAACACCGCCGATGACCTTGTGGACAATCAGGACCAAATACTCGGCAAGTGTGTTCGGATCCAACTTGCTTTCGCCGTGCAGTCGCGCGCGAAACCGGTACGGCACTTCGGCGAAGCGAACGGGCCTTCTGGAAGAGGCGACAAGGTCAACCAGAACTTTGAAGCTAACCCCGGACATCTGGCGAACCGCCTCGTCTAGGAATTGGCGGTCGACCAGAAAATAGCCGCTCATCGGATCGGAGAGATCCGTGCGCGCCACAAAGCGGCTCAGTCTACGCCCGGCCTCGCTCAACTGCACTCGGGCGTTGGAAAATTCGCCCATCCCGCAGGCCTCAAGATTTCGGCTCGCCACCACCAGATCCAATTCGCCCTCTCGAATCCTCCGCAGCATCTGCGGCAGGATAGTCTCATCGTGCTGTAGATCCGCGTCGATCACCCCGAGATACGGCGCGACGGACGCCATCATCCCCTCAATGCACGCCGAAGTCAGCCCTC
>VFZQ01000372.1 GCA_016871135.1 Acidobacteriota bacterium
GGCGCCGATGGGAAAGCTAATCGCACCTACCTTGGGATGCCCGCCGCCTCCGTAACGTTCGCAGATACTGGCGAGGTTGTGTGTGACTCGTTCGGCCTGCCAAGGGTTCGAACCGACGCTGACCTTGGTCCGGTAGGTCGAAGTACTCACCGATACGGTGTAGATGTTCGAAGGGAACAGATAATACGGAATGAACTTGTTGTAGCCCTCGATGCCGTCTTCGATGAGGTCGAAGAATACGACGCGGCCGTCGGCATGAGAACGCCGGCCGATGAGGTCGATGAGGCCGCGATGCCGCGTGTAGAGCGGTTGATAGATTTCGTCGATCTCGGGCAGGGCGATGATTTCGTCGAGCGACTTCGAACGCATGTGGCCGATGATGCGCTGAACGATTTCCGAACCCTTCGCGGACTCGATGACCAGCACTAACTTCATCGCAGCCGCGCCGAGAGCAACGGCTTCCTCGGCGCTCGCGTACTGAGCTCCGTCGATGATGTCGGCCCATTTAACGAGGTCGTCAAGAGCCGGGTTGTTGTAGCCGAACTTCTCGCGGGCGATGTTGGCGATGAACAGCGTGCAGGACTTGTAGGTGGGATCGAAGAAGTAGTGACCGTTGCGTTGCGTGCGGAAGTGTTCGGCGTCGGCGGGCGAAAGAAATGCGCTTTGGTGATGGTCGAACCACCAGGTGAGGGAAGGACTCGGTGAGTACTTGAAATCGACGATTGCGTTTTCGTCGCCATCGAACAACGAGTCCTGGAACAGTTGATCGGCGGTGTGTGCCATCCCGGTGTAGGCGAAAGTGGCGGAGGCGTCGATGCGGTCCTGATAGAACTGGCTGAAGAAGGCAGCCGACGCCGCACCGTCGAAACAGTGATCGTGATATAGCACTCGAACGCGTTTGCCCGGCATGGTGGAGGGGAAAACGTATTAGGCTGACACACTGCCGGACTATTTTGCAAGTGCCCTTGTGTCAGTGCCAGCCGTCATGAAAGAATGCCGACAGGTGTTCCCGCGTTCCGCCATCCCTCTCATCTGTTTTTCCGTCAGCGTGTTTGCCGCTGACGGAGAACTCATCGATCGTTTCATTGAGGCCAAAGCCTCGGCGAAAAAAGCGCCTCTCGCCGCCATAGCGAGCGATGCGGAGTTCCTCCGCCGCGTCACGCTCGATCTGACCGGACAACTCCCTGACCCCAAGATCGCTCGCGAGTTCCTCGCCGGTGCCGAGCCGAAGAAACGCGAAAAGTACGTCGAGACGCTCATTCCTCCGTTGCCCTCGGCCGGCCTTCGCTCTGTGATGCAAGCGCCGTTCGTCGACCGCTGGACGTATTTCTTCAACGACCTGTTCCGCAATGGCGAACTGCTCGAAGAAGGCATTAATACCTTCTACGATCACGTCTACAAATCGCTGATCCTGAACCTGCCGTACGACGAATTCGTCCGCGGCCTCATCACCGCCAGCGCCGTGTCGACCTGGAGCGACGGCCCCGCTAACTTCATCGCTCGCAGCCACATCTTCGAAGGCGACGGCTACATGATGAATCACGAGGACACCGCCGACGAGATCGCCATCAACACCACGCGCCTCTTCCTGGGCGTAAGCCTCGAATGCGTCTCCTGCCATGACGGCGCGCATCACTTGGAGAAGGTGAACCTCTGGCTCAGCCAGCGGAAACGCGCTGAAATGATCCGCCAGGCGAGCTTTTTCGGCAAGACCTTTATCTCGCCCGCCTTCGGACGTTCGCCGCAGTTTTCGGTGAAGGACACCCGCGGCGGCTACGATCTCTCCACGCGCAGTTCGCTGCGCCCGCCGCGCGACAAGAAGCTCGATATCACACCGGCGTTTCTGTTGACCGGTGAGAAGGCGTTGCCCGGTGAGAAACCGCGCGAAGCCTTCGCCCGCATGCTGACCTCGCATCCGCAGTTCGCGCGCGCCGCGGTGAATCTCATTTGGGCGGAGCTGATGGGGCAGGGCATCGTTGATGGTCCCTTTGATTTCGACCTCGCTCGCCAGGATCCGAAGAACCCGCCGCCCGCGCCCTGGACCATTCAGCCATCGCACCCCGAACTGCTCAATGCCCTCGCCGAGGACTTCCGCGCCAATGGCCACGACTTGCGGCGTCTGATGAAGATGATCGTGTCGTCGCGTGCCTATCAGCGCGCGATCGCCGCGCCCAGAGGTTGGAGTGAAAATCACAGCGATCTCTTCACGCGCCGAGTGACGCGACGCCTTTCAGCCGAGCAGCTCTTCGACGCTGTCTCGCTGACGGCCGGTTTGAAGCCCGCGTACAAGGTCACGTTCTCCGACAAGAAGGTCGCGAGCGTGATGCAGACCCGGTCGCCGCAGGATATCGACAAGTCCGATGCCCCGCTGTTCCGCGCGCTGCAAGCGTTCGGACAGTGCGACCGCTACGCCATCGAGGCCGATCGCAAGCCCACCATGGTGCAAGCCGCGATTTTGCTCAACGACAAACTCATCCGTGAACGGCTCGTCGTGCAGAAGGACGGTCGCTTGGAAGCGCTTCTGAAATCGCCAGATAATAACGTGCTGATCGATGAGTTGTACCTCGCGGCGTTGTCGCGCTTCCCCGATGCAAAGGAGCGTGCCGACGCATTGGCCACGTTGAAAGACGACCGCGCGCGCGGCGCCGAGGATCTGCTGTTCGTGCTCGTGAACCGATTGGATTTTCTCTTCTACTAATGCCTGCCCAGAATCGAAATCGCCGCGATCTGTTGCGCCTTGCCGCGCTGTTCGGCGCCGAGGGTTTCGCGCCTTGGAACGTAAGCGCGCAGTCGCGAGTCAAGCCGCGCGCCTCCGCGGACGCCGTCATCTTCCTCAATCTCCAGGGCGGCCCGTCGCAGATGGACATGTTCGACGTGAAGATGGGCAAATGGGCGCCGGAAAATCGCGACGTGCGGATGACCAAGTTCGGCTACTCGATGCCATACGGATTCTTGCCGAAGACCATCGAGCACCTCGAGAAGCTGACGGTAGTGCGCTCGGCGCAGGCGTGGGAAACGGTACATTCGCGCGGCCAGTATTACTTGCAGACCGGCCACGCCGTCAGCCCGGCGAGGATCAAGGAGTCTCCGTCAATCGGTTCCGTCGTCGCTTACGAATACAAGGAGCGCCGCCGCTCCCGCGACTTTCTGCCGCCCTTCGTTTCGATGAACTACCAGCCGACGACGATGTACGGTCCGCTGCAAGGCGAGGGCTGCTTGCCCGCCGATTGCGCGCCGCTCACGCTGGATCTCGCGCAGAAAAATCTGCCGTTTTTCGTCGAAGAAAAAGACCGCGCTCGCTTGCTGCATCGCTGGGAGATGTTACAACGCTCCGACTCCAGCCGCGCCGCGCTCGACGATAA
Organism: Acidobacteriota bacterium; assembly: GCA_016871135.1. Taxonomy (GTDB): domain Bacteria; phylum Acidobacteriota; class Terriglobia; order Bryobacterales; family Bryobacteraceae. The sequence goes on from VFZQ01000372.1 coordinate 3,363, forward strand.
CTCGCCCGCCGGCATGCGGCGCTTCGAGAGCTTTTCGCGATCGGTGTTTCAGATGATGAACAATCCCGCGATGGCGGGCGTGTTAAAGGTCTCCGACGACGAGCGCAAGCTATACGGATCGTCGTCGTTCGGCGATGCCTGCGTAATCGCGCGCAACATGGTCGCCGCTGATGCCGGCGCAAAGTTTCTGATGGTCACGCAACCGGGTTGGGATCACCACTCGAACATCTACGGCAAGGACAACAAAGGCGGGCTGTACAAAAACTGCCCCGAGTTCGACGCCGCCTTCGCCGCGCTGCTCGGCGACCTCGAGCGCATGAAGCTGCTCGATCGCACCCTCGTTATCGCCATGGGCGAATTCGGCCGCACGCCCGGCGGTCTGACGCCGGTGGCAGGCCGCGAACACTACGCCGATACGATGTTCGCGGTCTTCGCGGGCGCCGGCGTGCGCGGCGGCCGCGTCATGGGCGCCACCGATGCCGAGTGCGCCAAAATTACCGAATTTGGCTGGTCGGCGAAGCGGCCGGTTTATACGGAAGACGCGTGCGCGACGATCTACTCCGTGCTTGGCATCGATTGGTCCAAGCGCATCACTAAGACGCCATCTGGCCGCGATTTTCTTTACGTCGATCCCGCCGCCGGCACCAAGGTCGTCAACTTCCGGGAAGTCTCGGATTTATTCGGTTGACGAGTTTCGTTCATACGCACCTCGTCGACAAGCCCATCTTGCCGCCCGACGTCACGCGATAATCGTTCCATGCGAACGCTCCTCCTCCTCCTCGTTAGCGCGGCGACAGCGCAAGAGGTCTCGCAAAGCGGCCTCCTGCTCAAGGCCGAGCGCCCCCTCGTCGCCCAAGCCGAGCGCGCCAAGTCCGGCATGGTCGCCAGCGTTAACGAAATCGCCAGCCAGGTCGGCGTCGACGTGATGAAACGCGGCGGTAACGCGGTCGACGCCGCTGTTGCCGTCGCCTTCGCGCTGGCCGTTGTGCACCCGGAAGCGGGTAATATCGGCGGCGGTGGTTACATGCTCGTCCGCATGGCCGACGGCCGCGCCACCGCCATCGACTATAAAGAGACGGCGCCGGGCTCCGCCTCTCCCACGATGTACGCCAACGAGAAGGAATCACGAGTGGGTTACAAGGCGTCGGCCGTGCCCGGCACCGTCGCCGGCATGGAAATGGCGCACAAGAAGTTCGGCAAACTGCCCTGGGCGCAAGTGCTCGAACCCGCCCGCCGCCTGGCCGCCAAGGGCTTTCCCGCGTCGCAGAGAATGGAGATCATCCTCGCTTTGCAAGTGCCCGTGATGAAACAGTTCCCCGAGACGGCGAAGATCTTCCTGCACGGCGGCGTAACGCCGTTGAAACAGGGCGAGCGCGTCTTGCAACCGGAACTCGCCGCGACCATCGCCCGCATCCAAAAGCAAGGCGCGCGCGAATTCTACGAAGGCCGTACCGCCGAACTGATCGCCGCCGACATGAAAGCCAACGGCGGCACGATCACGCTCGACGATCTCAAAGCCTACAAAGCCATCGAGCGCGAACCGATTCGCGGCGACTACCGCGGGCATCCGATCTTAGCCATGGGCCCGTCGAGTTCCGGCGGTACTGCGGTCTTGCAGATGCTGAACATCCTCGAAAATTTCGCGATTATGACCGGCGAAGAGGGCTCGTCGAAAGCACGCCACTTTCATGTCGAGGCCGCGCGCCGCGCCTTCCGCGATCGCGCCGAGTTCTCAGGCGACCCCGCTTTCTTCGACATCCCAACCGCGCGGCTCATTTCGAAAGACCACGCAAGAGCACTCGCTCGCACCGTGTCCATGAACGCCGCCAGCCCCAGCGAACGCGTTGCTGCCGGCGAAGCCAACGAGTCCGGCGAGACAACGCATTTCTCCGTGATCGACGCCGCCGGCAACATCGTGTCGAACACCTACACTCTGAATGGTTTCTACGGTTCGCAGGTCATCGCCAAGGGCACCGGCGTGCTGCTGAACGACATCATGAGCGGCTTCGGCACGCGGGGACGCAACGCCATCGGCGCGCGCAAGCGCCCTGTGTCGTCGATGAGCCCGGTCATTGTGCTGAACAAGGACAACTCACCTTGGGTGGCGCTCGGCTCGCCGGGGTCGCAGACGATCCCGAACACGGTCCTGCAAGTGATCACCAACATGATCGACTTCAAGATGTCGCTTCGCGATGCTATCGAATACCCGCGCATTCACCACCAAAACCTGCCAGACCGCATCGAGGCCGAACCGGCGGCCATGGTGGCCGACGTCGCCGAGAAGTTAAAGTCGATGGGTCACAAACTGCATCCCGCACTGCGCTCGCAGGGTGATGTGCATGCGGTTGCTGTCGAGCCTGGCACACGGATGCGCCTCGGCTGGTCCGACGGACGTCGCGGCGGAAAAGCGATCGGTTACTGAGGCTTGACGACCAGCGCCTCACGCCGGACACGGTTCGCTTCCAAATAATCCGAAAGCTTCATCGGCACGGCGGAACCCTTCTCCATTTGCCGTTGTACCGCCTTCTGATACCGCCGCAGCGTTTCCCGCTTCTGACCGTCGCGCAACTCGCAGGTCT
>VFZQ01000373.1 GCA_016871135.1 Acidobacteriota bacterium
ACAATGTTATGCCGGTACAGCGCGCCGAGGGCGGTCTGGACGAGGAGGGCCAACCAGGTGACACGGGCCAGGGAGCGAAGCGAAGGCGAGCCGGAGTCGATCACAGGATTCATATCGGCCACAGGGGTAGTACGTAATACTCCAATCGCCGCCCCGGATAGGAGCATTGAAGCGGCAACGGCATGGCCAACTCCAGCGAGTCCGGCGCCTGCTTGGGCCTCCAGCATTCCGCCCGACCCGATCGCCACTGCCAATGACGCGCCCACAACCGTTCGAGTGGCGGGAATTCTAAGGGCGACGACGGCCGCGCCTGCCACCGCCAACACCGAAAGCGCGCGGTGCGGTGTTCGCAAACTATTGTCGTTGAACGAGTTTCCCGTTGTTACGAGCGCTCCGGTCACGAGCGCCGCCAACGCGATGACGACCGCGAATAGACTGAGAGTGTGATCGGTTGATCGCCGCATCCCTACTTTCTAGTTTATCGCAGCATTAGAAAATTTCCAGTCTGACAGGAAATTACTTCTTAAAGGCGATGTCGGCGGACTTGGTTTCCTTGGCGGCCACGGAGACCTTAATTTCTTGGGTGCCAAGCTTTTCGTGCCAGGCTTCCAGCGTGTATTCGCCGGCGGGGAGGTCTTTCAGGGAGAACGAGCCGTCGTCGGAAGTCACGGCGAAGAAGGGGTGGGCAAGCACGCCGACATTGGCACGCATCCAGGGATGGACGTTGCACTTGAACGGAATCATGACGTCTTCTTTGTCGAACTTCTTGACGATCTTTTCGCCTTTCGGCGCTTGCGACGAGTTCCACTCGCGGTTGTTCTTGGGTGTGGGGTGGATGTTGTGCATGGTCGGGTCGTCGTTGGTAAAGACCAGTTCCTGGCCAACCATGATGCCGAGCACACGAGGCGTGAACAGGCAACCTTTCTGGTTGATCTCGACCGGCGTCGACGGCGTCGGCCACTGACGTGCGGGCAGCCCGGCTTTCACGTACACGAACACGTTTTTCAGTTCGCCGGCTTTGCCGACGACCATGTCCTGCGGGGGCAACTCGCCCTTGTGTTGATTGGCGCAGGCAGGTACGGCGTCCATGTTGATGTGCCTCGAAGCCGGCTTTTCGCCTGAGAAAGTCACCTTGCCGGTGATCGTGCCGATGGCCGCCGGATCGAGCGGCGGGGCTTCTTTTTTCGCTTCCGATTTCGTATCGCCGCCTCCACAAGAAGACAGAAGCAGGGCGGCGGCGAAAAAGCAGGACAGTGAACGCATCAGGTTTATCATAATAGCGAAATGCAACCGCTCCTCGCTTTGCTTGCCGCAGCCACGATATTTGCCGCTCGACCGCTTTCGCTCGACGACATCCACAAGTTCAAGGACGTCGCCGATCCGCGCTGCTCGCCCGATGGCAAGTGGATCGCCTATACGCTGAACACGACGAACGTCGCCGATGACAAGCGTGACACCGATATCTGGATGATCTCGATCGATGGAAAGGAGAACGTCCGGCTAACGACGTCGGCCGAGAATGAGTCGTCGCCGCGATGGAGTCCCGATGGGCGATATTTGGCGTTCACGTCGTCGCGCCCGGGGCCTGGGAAAAACAAGGGCTCGCAGATCTGGTTGATCGACAGGCGGGGAGGCGAAGCGCAGCAGATTACCGATTCGAAGGCTCGCATTTCCGGCTTTGAATGGGCGCCGGACTCCAAGCGCATGGCCGTTCTGCTTCGCGATGAAGAAGACGACGTAGCCAAGCTTGCCGAGAAGGACCGTGAGAAACCGAGGCCGATCGTGATCGACCGCTACTCGTTCAAACGCGACGGGCAGGGCTATTTGAGCGCCACGAAAAAAACGCGGATTCATCTATTTGACATCGAGTCGAAGAAGTTCGAGTTGTTGACGACGACCAATTTCGAGGAGGCGGCGCCGGTGTGGTCGCCCGATGGGACACGCATTGCCTTTACGTCGAATCATGCCGCTGACTGGGATCGCGTACCTGGTTCGGACGTTTTCGTCGTCGAATCGAAGGCGGGATCGGCGCCTCGAAAGTTAACAACGTTCGCGGGCATGGATTCGCAACCGTTGTGGTCGCCCGACGGGAAGTGGATCGCGTATTTGAAGGGCAGCGATCATCAGTTGGGCGAGTACAACATGACCCAGTTGGCGGTTATCAGCGCCGATGGCGGCGCGCCTCGGATTGTGACGGGGGGACTGGATCGCGGCGTGTCACAGCATGAGTTCACGGCCGATGGGCGTGCGCTGCGGTTTCTGGTGACCGACGACATGTCGGTGTATCTGGCCCGTGTGGCGGTGACGGGTGGGGCGGTCGAACGGTTGACGGCGGGGAATCGCGTGTTGAACGGGATCGATACGAATGGATCATGTCTGGCATCGCTGGTGGCGAGCGATCGTGCGCCTGCCGAGGTGCACGTTATCGAGAACAACGCACCGCGGAAGCTGACTTCGCATAATGACGCCTTGCTGGAAGAGCTGCAGTTGGCGGTGACCGAAGAGGTTCGTTTTAAGACGAAGGACGGCAACGCGGCGCATGGTCTATTGACCAAGCCGGTTGGGTATGAGGCCGGCAAGAAGTACCCGATGTTGCTGCGCATTCACGGCGGACCGAACGGGCAGGATCAGCACGCATGGAACTTCGAACGTCAGATGTTCGCGGCGCAAGGGTATGCCGTGTTGAACATCAACTATCGGGGTTCGTCGGGACGCGGGCAGCAGTATACGGTGACAATCGCCAAGGACTGGGGCAACAAGGAAGTGATCGACCTGCTTGCCGGTGTCGATCATGTGGTGGCTTTGGGCGTGGCCGATCCGGAGCGGCTTGGCGTTGGGGGTTGGAGCTACGGTGGAATCCTGACCGACTATCTGATTGCGACGACCACGCGCTTCAAAGCGGCGACGTCGGGCGCTGGTGTGGCGTTTCCGTTGGCTTTCTACGGGCACGACCAATACATCCGGCAGTACGACAACGAGATCTCGCCTCCGTGGCGCGGCGGGTTGGAGCCGTGGTTGAAAATCTCGTATCCGTTTCTGCATGCTGACCGGATCAAAACGCCACCCTGTTCTTGTGCGGCGATAAGGACTTCAACGTTCCGCTGCTCGGCAGCGAGCAGATGTATCAGGCGTTGAAAAACGTCGGCACCGAGACCCAGTTGATCATCTATCCGGGCGAGAATCACGGCATCGCCAAGCCCAGTTTCCGGCGCGATGTGATGCAGCGGTATCTGGATTGGTATGCGAAGTATTTGAAGCGGGCCACCCCGTCCAATTAGCGCAGCCCCGCCTCAATGGCCGGGAACATCCGTTCGAGCCGCATCGCCAGCACCAGCACCGGGTGGCCGGTGCGTTCGAGCGCGTCCATAACGCCCGCCCCTTGCAGCGCGCGCACGCCGGACGCCATGCGCTCGATCTGCGAATACCACAGTACCGGGTCGATCGACGCGGCGTTGGCCAGCGCGAATGCAATGAACTCTTCGATAGCGCGGTCGCGTTCGGCGCCGGGCGGGGCGGCGAGAATCGCAGCGGTCCAGGATGTGGCGCGACGGACGAAAAAGTCTTCCTCAGACTCATCGCTTGATTTCGATTCGGTTGCGATGGCGGCGACGAAAGTCTGGAACTGCTCGCGCCACTCAGCGGTGTCTTTCTGCGTGGCGGTCAGAGCTGCGTTTTCGCCGAACATTAGCTTGCGCATCCGCGCGGCTTGGGTGCCGGCGGCGGGAAACGGGTGTCGCTCCGCCGCTTTGCCGAGCGTGGATTTCCACGCCTTTTCGGGCAGCGCGATGCCGATCGCCTTTTCGTGCGCTTCCGCCGCTTCGCGCCGTGCGATGAAGTTCGCCGATTCGGCGCAGGCCGGTTGTTCGAAAGCTTGCAGCAGCCACGCGCGCCACCCGCCGGCCAACGCGCCCTTCGGTTGTTCGAACAAGCGAAGGCTGAAATTTAGTTCGTTGAGAGCATTCGTCGCCGCTTCGAGCGACGCCTGAAACGCGCGGTCGCTTTTTTCGACGTTATTCAGCGTTTGCGCCAATGCGCCAACGTAGACTGGCAACTCTTCGACTGGCCCACGTCGCGAGAGGATCGTGAGCGCCGCTCCAGCGATATCGGCATGAGTGCGTACTCGCTGAATTGCGCCCAGCACGGCCGCTTGTGACGGGTTGAGTTTGCGGAGGGTGGTGTACCAGAGGGAAGGATCGTCGACGAGCGGGTCCTCACAGGGCGGCGATGCCGGCTTGGGCGGTTGCAGCTCCGCAAATCGGCGCGCTTTGTCCTTGGCGGGAAGAAGCGTGATTACCCGCATCTCAAGCGACAACCGATCGAGTCCGAGTTTGTAGGCGGCGTCCCAATAGGCCGCCCGGCTGTCGGACTGTGTGATTCCGGGTGCCAGCCGTTTGCGCATCGGGTGGCGAGCCTTTCGGGCGAACTGAAGCGCTTCCTCAAGCACTTCGGCTTCCCATGCCGGGTCGCGCAAGCGCTTCGATTCGGCGATTCGAAGCAGTCCCCACGCGGCAAATTCCGGCGGGGCCGACCGCGCCGTTTCGACGAGCGCATAAATCTCCGGTTGTGCCGCGCGGCGGGCTTCGGAGGCCGAAAGCAGACCGACCGACAGCAAGACAATCCAGCGCATCCTTCCAGACTACTCGTCTGGAAGCTGGAATTGAATGGATGTATCCGCGGCGGTGCGTTTGAAGTTCAGCGATTCCAGCGCGAGGGTGATCACCCGTTTGTAGCCGAATAGAACGTCGAGCCGGAACTCGGTGCCGTAGGAGACCGGGAACCAGACGTTCTCGGCCAACCGCTGGTAGGTAACCGCGAAACCGCTTTGGCGGAGATTGCTGCCGAAGATTGTCCGGACGACGAACGGCACCTTGACCGCCCACTCGGTTGCAATATGAACTGGCTGGTATTCCGCAGCGTCGATCCAGGCCTCGCCTTTCCACTGGCCGTGGCATTCGTCGTCGCACTTGGGTTTGCCGACCGGTTCAAAGGCGATGTGGTGGGTTGGGCGGCCTTTATGTTCCTTGGTTTCGATAAGGCGGAACTGATGGTAGGGAAGTTCGGCCGCTCGGAGCGGAAAGAGCTTCTTGGGAATTCCATCGCGAGAATTTGAGTCGTCGACCAGCTTGCCGGTCAGTTGGTCGGCCAACTCGCCGTCGATGTCGAGTTTTTTCGAGCGGAACTCCGGGTCGGAATAGGGGATCAGCGACTTGCCATCGTGAAACTCGCCTTCGACCGATACCAGCTTCTTTTCGGTCGACTCAGCGCCGGGAACGATGTCGTAGAGCCGCAGTTCCTGCCTGGCGACTTTACCGTTGGTTCGCAGCAGTCGCGATCGGACCTTCTGTTGATAGACGTACTGACGCCGGGATTCGGTCGCGCTTTCGATGTTCGCGGCAGCCTTCGCCATGATATCGAGCGGAGTCTCCGCGCCAAGAGCCAACGTGGCCACCAGCAGCTTCCACATGCCTGAGATGACGTGCGAGTGGCCGCGATTGTTCCGCTTGGGTCGGTCGTTAACTATAGTTATCATTCGCATCGGTTTTGCTTGGTACCGGTAGTACAAATGATCAGTTGTTGTAAGGCATTTTGCTTGTTTGTTCTAGGTGGCTCGGACTAACATCAAGCCAAGTGTTGTTGCACAATCGCAACACGTGCCCGGCTCGAGGGCAGAACGACAGACAAAACGAGTTTCACATGAGAATTGAATTCGCAAGCACGTTTCGGTGTGCGTTGCTCCTATTTGCGGGAGTCGCCTCCTACGGCGCGACCTTTACCCTGGACTGCTATATACCCGGAGCTGGGACACTTTGTACTTCCGTGTTGGTTCCTTATGGTACCATCTCGATCACCGACAACGGTGTTGGGAGCGTCTCTGTGAATCTGACGACGGCGCTTGGGGGGGGAAGTTCAAGGATCTCCTGCTAAACAACACAGG
>VFZQ01000374.1 GCA_016871135.1 Acidobacteriota bacterium
CCGCGTGTCCACCGAGTCGTTCCGCAACGGCGAACTGAAGTACCTGCGCACCGACCGGTCGATTGCCACGGTCACGCCCTCGCAAGTGCGGACCATGGTCGATCCGCTCGGAATCGGCGCGAACCCAGCCTCGGTGCGAATTCTGAATAGCTACCCCTTGCCGAACGACACCTCGCAGGGCGACGGGCTGAATACTTCCGGCTTCCGGTTCAACGCGCCAGTCGGTCTGCACTGGCAGTCGTACATGACGCGACTCGATTACGTGCGCGGCAATCACACGTTTTTCGCGCGCGGAAATTTACAGCGCGATCGCTCTACCGACATTCCGTACTTCCCCGGCCAGCCGCCGTCGAATTCGAATCTCGATTCGAGCAAGGGCATCGCGCTTGGCTGGAACGCCGTCGTTAAGAGTGCGATCGTGACGAGCTTTCGCTATGGCCTCACGCGTGTATCGAACGAAGACACCGGCGTAAGCTTGCAGCCCTTCGTCTACTTTCGCAATCTCGAACCTCCCGAAGGCGACTACCGCCCGTTCATTCGCAAGACTCCCTCCCACTCACTCTCCTCCGATACTACTTGGACGCGCAAGAGCCACGACTTGAAGTTCGGCGCGACACTCCGTTTCATTCGCAACTCACGCACCGATTACTCGAACGCCTTTCACGAAGCCACGGTGAACCCGTTGTGGCTGGCCGATAGCGGCGCGGTGTTGAACAGCCGCTTCGCCGACATGGCGCGCGGCAGCCAGGCGCAGTTCCGCGATGCGGCGATGGTGCTACTCGGCATCGTCAGCCAGGGGACGGCGCACTACAACTACACCAAGACCGGACAGGCGATCGCGCAAGGCGATCCCGTGCGGCGGCGCTTCGACGCCGAAGAGTACGAGTTGTACCTGCAGGACACCTACCGCGTCTCGAAGACGTTTACCGTCACCGCGGGCCTGCGTTGGTCACTGATGCCGCCGATTCACGAAGCGTCTGGCACACAAACGAACACGCGCGTGCCGCTCGGCGATTTCTTCGCGCAGCGCGCCGCCCTCGCCGACAACGGCTTCCCGCAGTCGTTGGTCGCGCCGGTTGAATACTTGCTTGCCGAACAGCCCGGCGGCCGCCCGTTGTATCCGTTTCACAAGCGAAATCTGTCGCCTCGACTTGGCGCCGCGTGGTCGAAGGGAAAGTATGTCGTGCGCGCCGGGTGGGGCATGTACTACGACCTGGTCGGCGCCGGTCTCATTCAAAACTTCGACGCTTATGCACTCGGCCTGAATTCGAATATTTCCAATCCCAGCGCTGTGTTGACCGCCGCCACCGCGCCGCGTTTGACCGGACTGAATACGATTCCCGCTTCTCTGCTGCTGCCTCCTCCGCGCGCCGGATTCCCGCAAGCCGCGCCGAAGTTGTTCGACATCAATACCGCCATCGACGACCAACTGCGCGCGCCCTACACCATGAACGCCAATCTCACCATCGGCCGCGAAATGCCGCAGGGCTGGTACGCCGAGGCCTCCTTCGTACAGCGGTTGAGCCGGCGGTCGTTGCTCTACGAAGACATGGCGCAGCCGACCAATCTCCGCGACCCGGCCTCTGGCGCGACCTACTTCGAAGCGGCTCAACAGCTCGCGCGTTTGGCGCTCGCGAATACACCGGCCGCGCAAGTGCAACGCATTCCCTATTTCGAAAATCTCTTTCCCGGCGCCGCCAACGCTGCGCTATCGGCCACCCAGCGCGTCTATCAACGTTTTCTCGTGAACTCACCCGACTTCGTTAGCGCTCTTTACAACATCGACGTGACCTGTCAGCCCGCATGCGGCAAGTTCGGCAAATACGCGTTCTTCAACGAGCAGTATTCGTTCCTCGGCGCGCTGCGCTCCAATGGAAACGGGAACTACCACGCCATGCAGGTTTCGATTCGCAAGGCGCGGTCCAACGGCGATCAGGTCCAGTTCAATTACACGCTGTCGAAATCGATCGACCTCGGCTCGCGGCCTGAGTCGTCGCAGGCCTCCGACGGAACGATCCTCAACGCGTGGAACCGCGCGCAGGCGCGCGGCGTTTCCGACTACGACGCGCTCCACCAGTTCAACGCCAACTGGGTCTTCGGCCTTTGGAAAGGGTTTCAACTCGGCGGCTTGATGCGCCTGTCGAGCGGCTTGCCCGTGTCGGTCAGCAATGGCCGCAACTATCCGACGAATTGGAATCTGCCCGGTTACGCCACGCCGAACGGACTGCCGTTCCGCGATGGCAGCAGCCGCAACGCCCCCGCGCCGCCCGGAGGAGTGTCCGGTCCGAACATTTTCAAAGATCCGGTCGCGGCCTACAACGCCTTTACCTTTTCCCTTCCTGGCTTGGTCGGCCCGCGTAACGGCATTCGCGGCGACGGCAATTTCAACGCCGATCTCAATCTCGCCAAGTCGTTCGCCGTGCCGCGCCGCGAAGGCCACACGATTCAACTTCGCTGGGAAGTGTTCAACGTCACCAACACCGCGCGGTTCGATCCGAAGAGTCTGTTCTTAAGCATCGGGGCGGCGAGCACCTTCGGCAAGTACGCCGACACCTACACGCCTCCCCGCGTCATGCAGTTCACGCTGCGCTACGCGTTCTGAAGTTGCCGGCGGCCGCGGCCGCCGGCTTGCGGCTTGCGAAACTACACCTTCGCGGGCACGATGTACGGCGCGCGGTAGTTGCGCGTCAACATCCTGGTCGCTTCCGGATCGCCTTTGCAGGTCCAGGTCTTTTCGTCCCAGTGCAGCGTGCGGCCCACGCGATAGGAGATGTTGGCCAGATGCATGAGCGTGCACGACATCGCGCCTTCTTCGATCTCGGCGTTGAGGTCGGTATGTTTCCGGCTCCGCACTGCGCCGATGAAATTCTCGAAGTGCGTGTCGCGTTCGGTGCGCGACGGCCCCGGCTTCTGTTCCTTGCCGAGGTAGCTGTAGTACTTGTTGTAGCCGTCGATTACCAGATATCCATCGGAACCGTAGAAAGTGTTGCCGATCGTGTTGCCCGGCCGCCCGCCGCCGATGCCGGCTTCGTTGTGGCTATACCAGTGGCGAACTTCGAACTCCAGCATCTTCGGCTTGCCGTTGACGTTGAATTCGTAGGCGCAGTTCAACGTGTTGGGCGTCTCCTGATCGTCGTCGAACATGAACTTGCCGCCGATCGCGCTGACCTTCACCGGGTGCGTGACGCCCAGTCCCCAGCGCGCGACGTCGACTTCGTGAATGCCCTGATTGCCGAAGTCGCCGTTGCCGGTATCCCAGAACCAATGCCAGTTGTAATGGAAACGGTTCTTCGTGAACTCGCGCTTCGGCGCCGGTCCCAGCCACATGTCGTAGTCGACACCGGGCGGCACCGGCTCAACCGGAGTCTTGCCGATCGTATTCCGCGACTTGAAGCACAAACCGCGAGCCATGTAGATCTCGCCGAACTCGCCGGCCTTCATTTTTTGCACGGCTTCCTGCAGAGCCGGTGACGAGCGGCTTTGGCTGCCTTGCTGCACCATGCGGTTGTATTTCCGCGCGGCCGCGACGATCTGCCGCGATTCGAACACGTTGTGCGAACACGGCTTCTCGACGTAGACATCCTTGCCCGCCTGGCAGGCCCAGATGGTCTGTAGCGTGTGCCAGTGATTCGGCGTCGCAATCGACACGGCGTCGATGTTCTTGTCGTCGAGGATTTTGCGGATGTCGCGGAACGTCGGCACCGGATTCTGGCCGCGGCGCTGCAACTGGCCGATGTAGCGTTCGGCGTGCGTGTCGTCCACGTCCACCAGTGCGGCCAGCGAAACATTCTTCATGCTCGTCCAGGCGCCCATGTGGCTGGCGCCCCGGCCGCCGCAGCCAATCACGGCCACGCGCACGGTATCGTTCGGGCTGTCCGTATTACGGACGCTCTGCGCGGCCGTGGCCGCGACAGAACTCATCATGAAATGTCGGCGATTCATTGGAATTCCTTTGCTCTCAAATTATATAGCGATACGGCGGTAGGCGATACCGCGCAGTCCGGCCTCGGTTGCGTAGGAGGCGAATCCGAGCGGCAGGCACAGGTCGATATCGTCGAACCGGATCGAAACGGCGCGCTTGGAAATATCGACGTCGATGACGTCGGCGTCGTCGATCCAACACCGGATCCGCGCGGGAAGCACCGCGAGGCGGAACGCGTACCAACGGCCCGTCTCGAAGTCGCGGTTGATTGATGTGTCGTTCTCCGACGCGTCGTTGCCGTCGAGGTTCGACAATCCGACGACCGTGCCATCCCATCCGCCGTTGATCCAGGAACAATGCGTGTCGTTGACCGGAAATGTGATGCCGGCAAAAAAGTCCTTCCCACTTAGCCGTGCCGCTTCAAAGCGGATCTCGTAGCCCGACTTCGGAAACTCGCGCGTCCATGCGATGCCGGTCATCCGGCCCTTGCCCAACCGGATCTCGCCGCCCGCGGCCGAGACTTTCCCCCGTCCATCAAACGGCGCTTCCTTCCAACCGTTGAGCGTCTTGCCGTCGAATAGCGGCGTCCACTCTTGCGCAATGGCGGCGCTCGCCAACGCGGGGAACAAGGCGCGCCGGCTGACGCCTTTCCTCATGCCCACCGCGCCACGCGCATTTCATAGTGACGGCCGTGCGAGACGCGCGTGTAATAAGCCGTCACCACTTCGCCAGGGGAAAGCTCCACGCTCGCCGGATAGCCGCAGTCCGACTGCGGGCACGCGGCGATCCGAAACGGCGCGCCCCAATGGTCGCCGCCATCGCGGGAAATTCTGCCGTCGACGCCGAAGTTGCCGGCATTGCGATTCCCGTAGCTGAGCAGGATCGATCCATCCTTGCGCCGCGTCAGATGGCCAGTGATCTGGCCCGGAAGCGTTAACGGCCCTCGCCGCCGCCACGCCTGCGCGTCGTCGGTGGAGGAGAACAATTCCAGGTGATGCGCGTCACCCGGCCGTTCAAACATCCGGCTGGCGGCGAGCCACTTGCCCTCGCCCACATGCAGAATCGCCGTTTCGTTGCCGATCGGATTTAGTTCGACCCAGTTTCCCCACGTCCGCCCGTCATCGGCCGATCGCAGTAGCCCGTTATTACGCCCATCGTTCTTGCGTGTGTACACGGAAGCGACAAGCGCCCCGTCGGCCGCCTTGTGAATATCTCCGAACGGAATGAACTGATTGTCGATTCCTGTTCCGGCGGGCGGTGGATCCGGGAATGCCGTCGAATGAACCCACGTGCGCCCGCCGTCGCGCGATCGGCAGACCCATGGCTTCAGTACTTGACCGCGCGTCGCGGGTGTCGGATTCCCGGCGGATTCGCGGTTCGACCACCCGCTCACCAGAACCACGAGATCCCCATTCCGAGCGATGCCCGCGGCGCAGTTCATGCGATTGGTCCGTGATTCATGCGGCGCCGGGCGGCCGGTGAATTTCCAGGTGCGGCCTTCATCGGTGCTGGCCCAGCAGTCGAGGTCGCCCTCCCACTCGCCGTGACAGGGCTGATTGAAGATGATAGCGACCAATGTGCCGTCGCTCAGGCGTTGCAGATTCGGCCACGCGCAGACTCCCTGAATTGCGGTCCAGGCTTCGGCGGCGGAACCCGGAAGTGCGGCAGCGAGGCCGACGAGCAGTTGGCGGCGGTTCATCCTTTGTTCCCTACGATACAACAAAACGGCCGAAATCGGCGATGGCGCGGCGCGCTGGCTCAGAGGCGAAGACTGCCTGCCGAAGTGCCGTCGGAGTCGTGCGCGGAGCAGCAGGTCGGATCGGCTACCCGGCGGGGTAAAGTTTTAAGCCGGTTCATCCGATTCGTAAGAGTATGAGGAACCAACTTCTATCCCTGGTCCTAGGTAACGATCCCCCGGCAGAGCCGGGGGCCTTCGTTCGTGAGCCGCTCAAAGCGGCTGGTTGGGGTCGCTGGCGCGGCCCC
>VFZQ01000375.1 GCA_016871135.1 Acidobacteriota bacterium
ATATTCGACTTCCAGTCCCTAGCCAAAAAGAAGCTCGACCCCCTTGCCTGGGACTACCTCGAAGGCGGCTCCGAAGACGAGGCATCCCTTCACGATAACCGCGCCGGTTTTCGCAACATCATCATCCGCCCGCGCATGCTCGTCGACACGCACAAGATCGACCTCAAGACCCGCTTGCTCGGCCTCGATCTCGACTACCCGATCATCCTCGATCCCGCTGGCGGCAAGAACTGTTTCTTCCCGAAGGGGGAACTCGAAGTCTCTCGCGCCGCCGGACGCGCCAACGCGCTCCATATCACCAACGGCGGTATCGAAGAAACGCTGCAAGCCGGCTCAGCGGCCAAGAACTGGTGGCAGTTGACTACCGGCGGAATTCTGACCAACAAGCCTCGCACGAAAACCTTCGTCAAACGCCTCGAAGACCAGGGCTGCAAAGGGATCTGCTTCACCGTCGACATCATGCACGTATCGCACCGCGAGCGCGATATTCACAACGGCCTTGAACGCGCCTGGTGCGAAAGCGGTCTCCCTAAGCGGGATGCCGCCGGCAAATTGCCGGTGGCCAAGAATCCGTGGCGAACGGGTATCTATCCTTCCAAATCCGAGCCGTTGCCCACCTGGGAGACGCTGCAAGACCTGTGTGCGGCCACCTCACTGCCGGTCATTGTGAAAGGCATTATGACCGCCGAGGACGGCGACAAGTGCGTTCGGTACGGCGCAAAAGCGTGCATCGTGTCTAATCACGGCGCGCGCCAACAGGATCACGTCGGCGGCACCATCGAAGCGCTACCCGAAGTCGTCAAAGCGGTCAACGGCCGCATACCTGTCCTGGTCGACGGCGGCTTCCGCCGCGGCACAGACATCCTCAAAGGTCTCGCCCTCGGCGCGTCGGCGGTCTGCATCGCGCGGCCCTATCTCTACGGAATGGCCTGTTTCGGACAAGCCGGCGTCGAGCGCGTCCTCGAACTCCTCAAGGTCGAACTGGCGTTGAACATGGGTCTGGCTGGCGTGCCGAACATGCGCGCCATTGATCGTTCGCTGGTGCGAGTCCGCGTTCCCGCGCTCTAGGCCTTTTTCGAACTCTTTTTCTTTGCCGCCTTCGCTGGCAATGTCCGCGCATAGGCCAGGCCCTCTTGAAAAACTCCGTTCAGAAAGGCGATCTCGGTCTCCTTGCCTTCAGGCACACAGACGTATTCCTTCATCGGCCGGCCCATTGGTTCGAACGGAGAATAGCCCTTCTTCTTCGCAGCCACGCGGCCGGCCTCGTCGAGCCGCACGATCATCGTCGACTCAAACGTCCCACAGAACATGTTGCCGTTGAAGAATCCTGCTTCGCAGCCGAACATCTTCTTAATCGACACGCCCTCTGCTTGCGGGATCGCCCTGCGAAACGCCTCGACGTTTTCCTGCGGCACTTTCTTCATGGCTTGACCTCCACAACCTGAACGCCGTCGATGACGACGTAGCCGTTCGCGCCTTCGTTCCCAACCGTCACCGTGAAAGATCGCGGAAGCTGAAATGGGCCGATCCACTCGCCGGCGTTCTTCTGGTTGATGCGGACCGTTGTGCCGTTGATGGTCACCGGCGTGTTCGACGCGCGATTCTCATGCGCCGGATAAAGCAGCCGCAGCTTGTAACGACCGGCCTTCGGAACGCCTACCGTGAAGTCCGCGCGCGTTTTCCCGTCATGCGTGTTGCCGTCGTGAAAATACTCGGGCCCCAGGAACGGCGACGACGCGCGACTCGCCCGCCAGTCGCCGTGCATCGTAGCGTCCTTGTCGTCGAGAACAATTCCTTCCAGCTTGCCGCGATCGATCCCCTCAGGCCGTTTGAATCCGGCCGGCAACTCGAGGATTTGCTTGTCTTCGAGCAGTCTCGCGCGTAGCTTCGCATAGTCCACCGCCTGGACACTGAGCTTGCCGTCGATCGCCTGCGCGGCCGCGGTTGCCGCCGATTGCCCAAGCACCATGAACACGGGCTCCATGCGAATCGAACCATATGCAATGTGCGACGCCGATAAACAAATCGGCACCAGAAGATTCTCGGCGTCGCCTTTTCTTGGCACGATCGACCGATACGAAATCGGATACGGCACGAATCCGCCGACTTGTACGTTGCCCTCATTGCGCACCCAACCTTCTTTGGTTACATAGCGCTGCACGTTGTGCGAGTCCATTCCGTATGCGCCCATCCCGACCGAGTCCTTCGCGTACTGTTTCGCGATGATGTGGCTTTCCGTCATCACGACATCGCTGACCATCCGACGCGCTTCCCGGATGTAGAGTTGTGTCGGCCATCCACCGTTGCTGGTGAAATCGTCCTTCGGCAGTCCCCACTGGCGATAATACTCGCGCAGTTTCTCCGGCACGCGCGGATGGTTCTGCAGCGTCCACATGTAGCCCTTCTGATAGACCTCGTGCCGCTTGATGATACGTTCGCGCGTTGCGTAGTCGCCTTCGGGATACTCCCAGTTCGCGCCCATGTAGTCGGTGGAAACCGCCCCATGATTATTGGTATCGGTCTTTCCGTTTGGGATCGGATCGTACTTCGACGAAGGATTGTGATACTTGCCGGTTTCAGCGAAACGCAGCAGCAGTTCGTGATCGCGCTCGTCGTAGCCCGCGGGTTTCTCAATTGCGATGCGGTTTTCTGGAATGCGGGAAAGGCACATGCGGAAGCAGTAGGCCTGAATGCGTTTGTCGCCGATGCCGATTTCGCCTGGACCGTTGGGATCGATGATCGGCAGCAGCCCGCTTTTCGGATCGCCCGGAACGACATACGGCGAGACCAGCGCGCCGTCAGGGAATTGATGTTGATGCCGGTGCGGCGCCTGAGAGCCGTTGTAATTTTCGCCGTACTGCGCGTTCGACTCCCGCCCGATCGTGTATTTCACGCCAGCCTTGGCCATCAAGTCGCCTTCATAGGTGGCGTCGATAAACATCTTGCCCGAGTACTCCGCGCCGCCTTCAGTCACGATCGTCGCGATGCGATTGCCCCGTTTGCGCACGCCGTTTCTCAGGTCGAGCCGCAGCTTGGTCAATACCTGCACCTTCGCCTCGGCCAGCATCTCGGCGTAGACCTCGCTGGCCACATGCGGTTCGAACGTCCACATGGCATCCACGGGCCGCATGCGTTCGGCGCGGTCGTCTCGATAGTACTGATCGGGCTTCTCCCACTTCCAGCGAGCGGGGTCGTCGTACTTCTTCTTGATGCGCTGATAGAACTCCCGCGACACGCCGCCGATGACAACCTTGTTGCCGATGTCGGTCCAGCTAAGTCCGCCGGTGGTCAGCCCGCCGATATGCGTGCCGGGGTCGATTAACAGGACCGACTTGCCCATCCGTGCCGCTTGAACCGCGGCCGCGACTCCGGCCGAAGTGGCCCCGTAAATGACAACGTCGGCGCTGCGTTTCTCGGCGGCGGAGACGGAGAAAGCGACCGCGAATAGGAGTACGTGTTTGATCACCGAACCAAACTACCACGGCTGGAGTGGTCCTAAGAGCTGAGGCACCAGTGTGAGTCGGGCATCAATTTGCCGAAGGGCGGGGCGGAACATTGGGCGCCCGTAGCGCGTATGTACCTTCATGAACACTACAGCGGGAGAATTGCGTCTGTGGCCGGGTTTCGTGCTGGTCGCTCTAATGTGGGCGGCGCGGTATGGCGGTCCGGTGGTGTTGCCGGAGTGGTCGATGCAAGCCGTGCTAGCCGCTCTGCTGTGCAGCGTATTGATTCTCGTCTGGTGGCTGCTGTTCAGCCGCGCCCGGTGGATGGACAGGATCGGCGCGATCGTATTGCTCATTGCGTTTCTCCTGTTGACGCCGCGGATTCTCGACAAGTCGATTGTCGGCGGGATGATGGGCGGCATGTTCCTGCTGTATGCCGCGCCGATTGCTACGACGGTGTTAGTGGCATGGGCGGCTCTTGGCGCGAGGCGCGCGTGGTTTGTCCCGGCGCTTGCCCTTGTGGGGGGCGGATTCGCATCGCTGCGCACCGAAGGAATTTCGGGCTCGGCGAGTTCGGAGTTCCGCTGGCGGTGGACGCCCACGGCCGAGGAGAAGTTGCTGTTGTCAATGCCCGCCGCGCCTGTTGTTGCAGATGTGGCGGTTCCAGGGCAAGCGCCGGAGATCCTCGCCGATTGGCCGGGCTTTCGCGGCCCGTTGCGCGACGGGGTTGTGCGCGGATTACGAATCAACGCCGATTGGAAAACGGCGCCGCCCGCCGTCGTGTGGCGAAAGGCGGTTGGGCCGGGCTGGAGTTCGTTCGCGGCGGGCGGAGGGCTGATCTTTACGCAGGAGCAGCGCGGTGAATTTGAGTTTGTCAGCTGCTACCGGTTGTCGGACGGCTCGGCGGTTTGGGCACATCGCGACAAAACGCGGTTCTGGGAGTCGAACGGCGGCGCTGGGCCACGCGGGACGCCGCTGCTTCATGGAGACCGGGTATACGCGCTGGGCGCGAACGGCAACCTGAATGCGCTGCGCGCGCGCGATGGCGGTGTGGTCTGGACACGGAATGCGGCAACCGACACGGGCGCGACGATCCCGGACTGGGGTTTCTCAAGCTCGCCGATTCTGATCGATGGCGTGCTGGTCATCGCGCTGTCGGGCCGTTTGGTTGGCTACGACGCCGTGACCGGCGAGAAGAAGTGGTTCACATCGACGGGCGCGGCCAGTTATGCGTCGCCGCATCAAATGGGAAACTCGGTTGCGATTCTGAACGGCAAAGGCGCGGCGATGGTTTCATCGCTCG
This sequence comes from Acidobacteriota bacterium, assembly GCA_016871135.1. Taxonomy (GTDB): domain Bacteria; phylum Acidobacteriota; class Terriglobia; order Bryobacterales; family Bryobacteraceae. Next base: position 4,747 of record VFZQ01000375.1, read on the forward strand.
ATGGCAAAGTGATCTGGAAGCATGATTGGCCCGATGATGAGATGGGTTACTTGCAGCCGGTTTCGCTCGACGACGGCGGCTTCTTGATCACGCGCGCAGGCGCGGGAGGCGGAAGCGGGTTGCGTCGAATCGCCGCGCCGGCGAACGGAAAAGCCGAGGAGCGTTGGACCTCGCGCGGGCTGAAGCCGTATTTCAGCGATTTTGTCGTACACAAGGGGCACGCTTACGGATTCGATGGCTCGATCCTTTCGTGCATCGATTTGAAGGACGGCGCGCGCAAGTGGAAAGGCGGCCGCTTCGGCAACGGGCAGATGCTTTTGCTGGCCGATCAAGATCTTTTGCTGGTGACTTCTGAGGACGGCGAGGTGGGGCTGGTTTCCGCTACCCCGGATGAGTTCAAAGAACTGGCGCGGATTCGGGTGCTGGACGACAAGACGTGGAATCACCCGGCGATTTCAGGCGGCCGTTTGCTCGTGCGCAATGGCGTGGAGATGGTGGCGCTGCAACTGGGTACAATCGATGTTGGCAGATGATCTTCGAGTTTGGTCCGTTCCGCTACGATTCCGAGCAGCGGCTGCTTTTTCGCGGTGACGAACGGGTACCCCTGGTTCCCAAGGCCGCCGAGACGCTTCAGGTACTTTTGGAACGTCGTGGAAAAGTTGTGGAAAAAGCGGAGTTGATGAAACTCGTCTGGCCCGACACCACAGTGGAAGATGTCGGACTGGCGCGCAACATTTCTTTGCTGCGAAAAACGCTCGGGGCCGACTCGGATGAAAATCCGTACATTGAGACGATTCCGCGGCGGGGTTACCGGTTCGTTGCGGCGACGTCCCCAGAACCGGAACCTGTGTCGGTGAAACGCCGATGGAACTGGTGGTGTTTAGCCGCGCCGGTATTGGCGGGGTTGGTTTATTTTCAATTCTTCGTGCCGTCGACGTTTCTGGCGGGCGGTGGTGTCGCGGTGGTGCCGTTTGCGTGCGTTTGCACCGAGGATATTTCGGCGGTATTCAGCGATTCGCTTTCCGACGAGCTATCGAAAATTAGCGGACTCGCCGTTGTCGCGCCGAGTACCGTGCGGCGGCATCAGCGCGTCGGGGTTTCAATGGGGTTGATGGGACGACTGCTGGGACTGGACGCGCTTGTAGAGGGAACG
>VFZQ01000376.1 GCA_016871135.1 Acidobacteriota bacterium
CAACGCGGGCTTGCGCCGTCCCCCGCCCGGCCCGATGCATTCGATGCCGTAGAGCGTGTCTTCTGTCCACAGGCCGTTGTATTCGTCGAGCGTCAGATCGCCGCGTTCGACCAGGCTCAGAATAGCCGGGACGGCCCACCGCGAGTCCGCGGACTGTGTTATTGGGCTCACTGCGTGCGCCGCGAACACGATTGCCCCGACGACGGCGCACAACGCAGTCTGCTTCAACCTCATCAGAGAATAGAGTCTACCATCGCCGCGCGGGATAAAATAGAATCATGCGATTCGCGCACGTTTTCCTGTTGACCGCCTCACCGCTCGCGGCGGAGTTTCTGGCCGTTCGGCTTGAGGTCTCGGATATGGATTGCGCCTCGTGTGTCCAGTCGCTTGAATCCGGACTCAAACGGATTCGTGGAGTGGAGAAGGTCACGCTGTCGCAACAAAACGGGGCGGAAATGATTTTGCAGCCGGGCAACAAGCTGACGGTCGAACGGCTTCGCGATGCGATTAAAGGCGTTGGTTTCACGCCGAAGACCGCGCATGTCAAAGTGAAGGGCACTCCTGTCACTGATGCCGGACAATGGCGATTCACAGTCGAACTTACCGGGCAGCAGTTCAATCTTACGGCCTCGGGCGCGGACACGCTGAAGGCTTTGCAACAGAACTCCGGCAAGATTATTGTCGTCGATGCGATCGCTCCCGTGCCTCCCGATCCGCGCACGACGCCGTCGATCGATGTCCGGGCGATTTCGAGCGGGCAGTGAGCGAACGCTCGCTCGCACTGCGCGCGCTGTCGCATCCGAATTTCCGCCTGTTCATGTCCGGGTTCGCGGTCAGCCTGATCGGCACTTGGATACAAAGCATCGCGCAGAGCTGGTTGCTTTATCGCCTGACAAAATCGGAGTTCTACCTCGGCGTCGCGACGTTTTGCGCGCATACTCCCGTGCTGATTCTGAGTCCGCTGGCGGGACTCGCCGCCGATCGGTTTCCCCGCCATCGCATCGTACTGATTACGCAGTCGCTGTTTCTCTTTCAAGCCGCGACGCTGGCCTGGCTGACGCTAACGGAAAGAGTGACACCGGCGCATGTGCTGACGCTTGCCGCGTTACTCGGATGCGCGAACGCGTTCGATATTCCCGCGCGGCAGTCGCTGATGATACTGCTGACATCGAAAGAAGATCTGCTCGGCGCGATATCGCTTAACTCGGTCGCATTCAACACGGCCCGCACGCTTGGCCCGACGATTGGCGGCGTCTTTGTGGCGCAATTCGGCGAGGGCCTCTGCTTCGCCGTGAATGCGGTCAGCTTCCTTTTTGTTCTCTATTCGCTTTTGCGGATGCGCATGCCGCGCACCGAACCGTCGAAACACGCCGGCAGCGGAATACTCGCTGGAGTTCGTTACGCGTGGTCGCGGCCCGCAATCCGCAACTCACTGCTACTGTGCGGCATGATGACGCTCACCAACGCGCCGCCGCTGGTGCTCGGTCCTTTCGTCGCCGACGGCCTTTTTCAGCGCGGCTCAACGGGGCTGGGCTATATGATGGCGGCGTTCGGCGCGGGCGCGACGCTTGGCGTTGTCCGCATTGCAACGCAATCGTCGAGCGACGGCATGCGCGGCGTGGCCGGACGAGCGGCAGTGCTATATGCCCTTTCTCTGGCCGCATTCGCGGTTGCGCCGACTTTCTGGTTTGCGGTCGCGGCGTCGGCCGGCGCGGGTTACTCGTTCTTTCGGCAGAACGCCGCCAACAACGCGCTGATTCAATCGGTGCTCGACGAACCTTACCGCGGCCGTGTGATGTCGCTGTACACAATGATGGCCGTTGGCGTGTTGCCGATCGGCGGATTGCTCTCGGGTTCGGGGGCGGCGACGTACGGTCCGCGCGCGGTCCTCGGCGGAGCCGCAATTCTGGCAGGCGCGGCAGCGGCCGCATTTCTGCACTACACTCGCTCCATGGGTCCTTCTGAATGTCCCGCTTCGTAAGCTGTCTTCTCTTTTACGTCTCCGCGCTTACCGCGCAGCCGTCCAATCGGGAATTGATTGGCCAGATCGACGACACGCTCGCCGACCTCGCCAAAGTCACCGGGCTGCCTGTAAAGGGCACGGTCGATCGCGAATTCATCACTCGTGAAAAATTAAAGGACTTTTTGCAGACCCGCATCAACGAGTCGATCAAACCCGAAGAGCTGCGCATCGAAGAGCTCACGCTTAAACTCTTCGGGTTCGTGCCGCCAAGCTATGACCTCAAGGCTTCGACGATTTCGCTGCTTACCGAACAAGCGGCGGCGTTCTACGATTACCGCAAAAAGAAGATGTTTCTACTCGAAGGCGCGCCGGAGATTTCGCAGCGCTTCGTGCTGATTCACGAACTCGCGCACGCGCTAGCCGACCAACACTTCACGCTTGAAAAATATATCCAGCAGGGACGTAACGACGATTCAGCGACGGCGCGGATGGCCGTGATGGAGGGCCAGGCGCAATGGTTGATGTACGAGGTGATGGCGCAAAAAACAGGCCAGTCGCTGCAAAAGGATCAGTCGATGGTCCGCATGTTCGTTAACGCGTCGAGCGTTGGCCTCTCCGACTACCCCGAACTTTCCAAGGCCCCGCTCTACATTCGCGAGAGCCTTTTGTTTCCATACACCAAGGGACTCGTCTTTCAGCAGGAAGTCGTTGAGCGCCTCGGAGACAAGGGCTTCCGTGAAGTATTCGCGCGGCCGCCATCGAATACGCGCCAGATTCTGCATCCTGGGCTGTACTTCGAAAAGGCGAAGCCCGCCAAAGCGCGGGCGCCGAAACTGCCCGGCGATTACACGGAGCTGACCGATGGCGATTTTGGCGAGTTTGACATTCACGTGCTCATTCAGCAACACACCGACGAGGAGACCGCCGATAAACTGGCGCCACACTGGCGGGGCGGACGCTACCGCGTCGGCGAGCACAAGTCGTCCAAAAAACCGGCGCTCACGTACGCGCTGGCGTTTGATTCCGCCGACGCCGCCGGGCAATTCGAGACGTTCTACAAGACCAAAGTGGCGCCTTCGAAAACCGCGGCGCGGTTCGCGCGGAAAGGCGCGGCGGTCCAGATCACCGAAGGCTTAGAATAGTTACGATGACTGTCCGATTCGCCGCGCTGGCTTTGGCCGCGCTCTCTCTCGGCGGCGCCGACATCCCGCGCACCGCTCCCGATTTTCAAGTTCGCATGACCGACGGAAAGGACATCCTCCTCAGCTCCTATAAGGGCAAGGTGGTGGCGATCGAATTCATTCTCACCGACTGCGGGCACTGCCAGAAAGCCTCGCAGACGCTCAATAAATTGCATCGGGAACTCGGCCCGCAAGGGTTTCAACCCGTCGCCGTGGCCATCAACAACATGGCCAACATGTTCGTCAACGACTTCGTCAAGCAGTTCAACATCACCTATCCGGTAGGCTTCTCACCGCGCGAACCGGTGCTCTCGTTTCTTCAGCATGACGTCATGATGAGCCTGATGATGCCGCAGTTGGTGATCATCGACCGCAAGGGAGTTGTGCGTTATCAGTACGCGGGCAATGACCGGTTCTTCGAAAACGAAGAAAAGAACCTGCGCGAAATATTGATACCGCTGATCAAGACCGGGGCGGCGGCACCGGCGAAACCCGCTGCGAAGAAATAGGCCAAACTTTTCTGTGACGAAGCGGCGGGTGAGCAGATGTTTTGACCGCGGCACGCGGATTGCCGAGGTGAAGACTTGTGGTAATCGATCACGGCGAAACACCTCGTTTACGGACTAACGGTCCGATTCGCAGCAGGGGTAGCGTTTTACTGCCGCCACTCCGCGGTAAAGATGTTGAACTCGAAGCGGTCCTTTGCGTTCAAGGAACTGGAGAACAGCAGCGTCTTACCATCCGGCGAGAACTCAGGGAACGACGTGAAGCCGCCGTATTTGGTGACCTGCTTCAGGTTTTTGCCGTCCACGTCCACGATGAACAGCTCAAAATCGCGCCCGTCGCACTTGTGCATGTTCGACGCGAACAGAATTCGCTTGCCATCGGGCGTGAAGGTTGGTGCGAAGTTCGCGCAATTGTTCCTGGTGATTTGCCGGACGTTGCTGCCGGCGGCGCCGGAGACGAACAACTCCATTTTCATCGGCGCGGTGAGGTTGTCCTTTAACAGCGCGTCATAACGCGCCATCGTCTCGGGCGTTTGCGGATGGTTCGCGCGCCAAACGATCTGCTTGCCATCGCGAGAGAACACCGGCCCGCCATCGTAGCCTTTGCTCCTGGTGATCTGCTTCTTGTCGGTGCCGTCTGGCTTCATCGTCCACAGGTCGAGGTCGCCAGACTCCATCGATGTATAGACCAAGCGGCCGGTCTTGAAGTTCACCGTCGCTTCGGCATCATAGCCAGGCATGGCCGTCAGCTTTTTCTTGATCGCGCCGTCGAGCGAAGCGACGTACAACTCATAACCTGGAAACACGCCCCACACGTAGCCTTTGCTGCGGTCGGGCGGCGGCGGGCAGGCTGGGCTCGTTTCATGCGTCGAGGCGTAGACGATGTGTTTGTTGTCCTTGAGGAAGTACGCACAGGTGGTGCGGCCTTTACCGGTCGAGACGAGCTTCTGATCCGAACCGTCGGCGTTCATCACGAAGATCTGATCGCACTGATACGGATCGCGGGTCGATTGGAAAACGATGCGCCTGCCGTCAGGCGCCCAATACGCTTCGGCGTTTTGACCGCCGCTGGTTAACTGCTTCGGCTCACCCAACGATTGTGCGTACACGCTCAGCGTGCAGAAGAGGATTGCTCGCATTAGGATCTCCCTTCGAACAGGTTGCGGCCATTTACGAGAGCGCGCATTTTGCCATCGGCGACCGATCGCTGCAACATCCAGAAGCCGCAATCGGGATGGATGTAGGGAATGCGGCCCGGTCCAAGGATGTTTTGCGCGTGCTCGATTCGCCGAGCGATCAAGTCTGGAGTCTCGATGCCGTTGTCTTTGATATCGACAACGCTCAGCCCGAGACCAATTTTCGGATCGAGTTCGCGGAACGCGTCGAGTTCGTCATAACCACGACGCGCAAATTCGAGGATCAGGTGATCACAATGCAGACCGTTCATGAAGCCCATCAGGTCCTTCCAAAAACCCTTCTGCACCGATTGCCCACCGTAGTTGCCAAAACAGATATGCACGCCGCGTTTGCCCTTGATACCGTCGAGCACATGGTTGATTGCCGGAAGCGCCCACTCGCGGTCTTCCGGATGGCCACTGATGTTGGCTTCATCGATCTGAACGATTTCGGCGCCGATGCGCTCCATTTGGCGGCGCAGCACCCGGGCGATCGCCATGCAGAGTTCGTCGCGCGTTTTGTAGTGGCGATCGGTCAGCACCTTGGTCAACATGTGCGGACCGGTGCAGGTGAACTTCAACTTGTGTCCTGTCAGACCGCACGTGAAATCGTAGTCGCGCGCGAGGTTCAGCACACCGTCGCCAACGTCTTCGGTCACGATGCCCGCCGGATCGGTCCGGTAGGTTAACTGGGCGTCAGCGCGGAACTGGTCGATGTCGGAAATGGAAAATTTGGTGCGAATCCCGGACATGCGGCTGATAAAGTAGTCGATCATGCCGTTGGTTTCGGGATGGCTCGGATCGAACCGGTTCAACTCGCCGTCGGCGACGACGTCGATGCCGGCGAGTTCCTGCGTCTTGAGGACAACCATGATGGCATCGCGCAGCGCACCGCGCGATGTGTTGCCGTGGAGCCATTGCGGCGTGGGATAGCTGCCGACGACCGTTGTTAGGATGGACATTCACCATTCATTTTATATGGAGACCGCCATGCGATCACTTTTTTCCCTACTCCTCGCGCTGCCGCTCGCGGCGCAGACGCGTT
>VFZQ01000377.1 GCA_016871135.1 Acidobacteriota bacterium
AAACTGGACCGGCTCTACGTTGTCTATCCCGGCGATACGCCGTACCCGATAGGAGACAACATGGAAGTGATTCCTTTCACCGGCTTGGCCGAGGCCCTCGCGCCACCGCGGGCGCGCAAGGCGATAATGAAATATTCCGCGACATGATAAGACCCTTCAAAGGAACCACCCCCAAGATCGCACCCAGCGCGTGGATCGACCCGACCTCCGTTGTCATCGGCGATGTAACCATCGGCGAGCGGTCAAGCGTTTGGCCCAACGCCGTGTTGCGCGGCGACGTCAACAAAATCACCATCGGTGAGGAATCGAACGTGCAGGACGGATCGGTGCTCCACGTCGAACACGCCCTGTTTGAACTGAACATCGGCAATCGCGTCACGGTCGGTCACTCGGTGGTGCTGCACGGCTGCGTCGTTGAAGACGATTGCCTGATCGGCATCGGCGCGATCGTGCTGAACGGCGCGCGCATCGGCGCCGGATCGGTGATCGCCGCTGGCGCGCTGGTGCCCGAAGGCATGCAGATCCCGCCGGGTAGCCTCGCCATGGGCGTGCCTGCGAAGGTCCGCCGCGAAGTGAGCGAAGAAGAAAAAGAACGGTTTCGCGTCAACGCGCAACACTACGTGGATCTTCGCGCCGAATACCGCAACGAGCCCGCTCTCTAGAACGACATGATACGAGCCATCAAGGGAACGCGCGATATTCTTCCGCCCGCGTCGGCGGTGTGGAACGAAGTCGAACAAGCCGCCCGCCGCGTGTTCGGCGGTTTTAACTACCAGGAGATCCGGACGCCCATCTTCGAAGAGACCGCGCTGTTTGCGCGCGGCGTGGGCGAAGAAACCGACATCGTCTCTAAGGAAATGTACACGTTCGAGGATCGCGACGGATCCTCGTTGACGTTGCGTCCGGAGAATACCGCGTCGGTAATTCGCGCCTTCATCGAACACCGCATGGACCAGATCCCGGGGCTGAAGAAACTCTTCTACATCGGCCCGATGTTTCGGCGTGAGCGTCCGCAAAAGGGCCGCTATCGCCAGTTCTCGCAGATCGGCGCCGAAGCGATCGGTTCGGACTTCCCCGGCGTTGATGCCGAGGTCATCGAGATGGTCGCCGCGCTGCTCGACGCCTGCGGCGTGAAAGGTTCGCGCCTCCTCATCAACTCCGTCGGCGATCCGGAATCGCGCGCCCGCTACGTCGCGAAACTGAAAGAGGACCTGGCCCCGCACATCGAAGCGCTGTCCCCCGATTCGCAACGCCGCGCGACGACGAACCCGCTCCGCGTGCTGGACTCCAAGGCCGAGCAGGATCAGCCGATCGTCGAGAAGCTTCCCAGCATTCACGACTTCCTCACCGATGCCTGCCGCGATCACTTCGCGGCCGTGCGCCGGTATCTCGACGACCGCGGCATCGCCTACGAAGTGACGCCGCGCCTCGTTCGCGGACTCGATTACTACACCCACACTACGTTCGAATTCCTGCACGGCGCGCTCGGCGCGCAGAACGCCATCTGCGGTGGCGGCCGCTACAACGGACTCGCCGAGTCGCTCGGCTCTAAGGTTGCCGCGCCAGGCATCGGTTTCTCCATCGGCGAAGATCGTCTAGTAATGGCCGTCGAGGAAGCGCGCGGCGGAATCGCCGCGTCGGCGTTGCGGCTTTTCATCGCGCCGATGAGCGACGAGGCCTTCCGCAAAGGCGCGGTCCTGGCCGGCGCGGTTCGCGCCGCCGGCGCCAGCGTCGAAGTCGGCCCACCCGCGAAGTTGAAGCGTTTGATGGAACTTGCCAACAAAGCAGGCGCCGCCTACACGCTGCTGATCGGCGAAGACGAACTGGCCAAGGGGCAATACGTTCTGAAAACCATGTCGAGCGGCGATCAATCGCACGTCAACGAATCTGAATTGGTCGAACGCTTGCGCGCGTAAGGGAGCGCCAATGGCCCGCGACGGAACTCGCCTTCCCCGAACGATGACGCCGATGTTTGAGGGACTCGCGCGCGCGTCTTCAACAGAACAGGCAGCGCCAAAAGCGAATGCGCCCAACCCCGAAAGAGTGAAGCGCATGCGCGACGGTATAATAACAAGATCGGTCCAGACGTAAGTTGTCCCCTCCGCATCGGGCCGTCCCCTCTCGAGAATCGAACCGCTAATCATGCCAGAACAAGTACCTCTGGATTTCCTGGGAAATCTCCGCCGCACTCATACCTGCGGCCAGTTGCGCGCCTCCGACGAAGGCAAGCGTGCGCTTTTGATGGGCTGGGTGCATCGCCGCCGCGATTTGGGCGGCGTCATCTTTATTCACCTGCGGGACCGCGACGGCGTATCGCAAGTCGTTTTTCACTCCGATGAGAAATTCGCGGCTGTTCACGACAAAGCCGATATGTTGCGTAGCGAATACGTGGTCGCCGTTGAAGGCGTCGTCAAGACCCGCACCGCCGAGACGATCAATCCGAACCTGCCGACCGGCGCGGTCGAAATCGTCGCCGATAGCCTCTGGATTCTCAACGAGAGCCGCACCCCGCCATTCCCGATGGAAGACAACGTTGACGTCAACGAAGACGCGCGTTTGAAGTACCGCTATGTCGATCTTCGCCGCCCGCGCATGCAACGCAACATCATGCTGCGCTCGAAGATTTCGCTCGCCGTTCGCGAGGTGTTCTATGAGAACGGCTTCCTCGAAATCGAGACGCCATTCCTGACCAAGTCCACGCCCGAAGGCGCGCGCGATTTCCTCGTGCCGAGCCGCATGTACTCAGGCGAGTTCTACGCACTGCCGCAATCGCCGCAGATCTTCAAGCAATTGCTCATGATCAGCGGTTTCGAGAAGTACTTTCAGATCGTCCGTTGCTTCCGCGACGAGGATCTCCGGGCGGACCGTCAGTACGAGTTCACGCAAATTGACGTCGAGATGAGCTTCCCGCAGCAGGAAACGATCTTCGATGTCATCGAACCTCTGCTGGTGCGTGTCTGCAAGGAAGCCGGCTTCACGGTCGAAGCGCCCTTCCCGCGCTTGACGTATGCACAAGCGATGCGCAGCTACGGCATCGACAAGCCGGATCTTCGCATTCCGCCGTTTTACTGTGTGGAAGATCTGTTCCCCGAAGATCCGAATTTCGCGACGCCGGGATTGCCTCTCGTTGCGATCGTGATTCCGAACACCGGTGCGGCCACGCGCAAGGAGCGTGATGAACTGAAAGCGTTCGGTGTCGAGCGCGGCCTGCGCGTGTTCGACGACATGAAGCGTCTCGAACGCGACGCGCCGGAATCGGTCGCCAAAGTCCGAGAGCGCACGGGTGCGGGTGAGAACGACCTGCTGTTTCTCGCCGGTTGGCCGAGCGCGCCGTCCGGTCACCGCCCCGAGGAGACGGTCCTGCAAGCCGCCGGACAGCTCCGGTTGTTCGCCGCGCAGAAGTTCAACGATCGGCATAAACTGCTCGACCCGACGGTATTCAAATTCCTATGGGTCGTCGACTTCCCGATGTTTGAATGGAACGACGAAGCCGGCCGCTGGGTGGCCGCACATCATCCCTTCACCTCGGTACACGATGAGGACATCGACAAGCTGACGGCTGATCCCGCCCGCTGCCGGGCCAAGAGCTACGACATCGTGTTGAACGGCGTTGAACTCGGATCGGGCTCGATTCGTATCCATCGCCGGGACGTACAGTCGGCGGTTTTCAGCGCACTCGGTCTGTCGATGGAAGAAGCGCAAACGAAGTTCGGCTTCTTGCTCGAGGCGCTCGAGTTCGGCGCTCCGCCCCACGGCGGCATTGCGCTTGGGCTCGACCGGCTGGTGATGATCCTGGCCGGCGAAAAGTCGCTGCGCGATGTCATCCCGTTCCCGAAGACCGCCAAGGGTACCGATCTCATGTGCGACGCCCCGAGCGAAGTACCGGACAGGAACCTGCGCGAGTTGCACATTCAGGTGCGCACCAAGCGATAGCGCGTAGCTCTCGAAGAACGACTTCTGCGACTCGCCGAAGACCGTGAGGGAGCCGGGCTAGCGCGATCGCGCCCATTGGCTCAGGTAGGCCTCGTCGGCGATGTCCTGCAGTTCCTTGTCGGCCGCGACCTGCCATTGCGCGCGGACTTTGACTTTCAGTTTAAGGAGCAGTTCTTCGTCGCGGCGTGCGTCAACGAGGCGTTGTTGCTGCCGTGCCAGATCGCGCCTGATGCTCTCCGCCTGCGCCTCCAACTCGCGCAAACGTCGCGCCGCCGCGGCGCGGAAGCGGTCGAGCGATTGGAGTTCCACGGCGGTCGTCAGGGAGACACCGACACCTTCTTCCGCCGTCTTCAGTTCGATGCGGAGATTCCGTGAGGCCGCGGCGGTCGCTTCGAGTGCGATAGCGATCTGCCGGTACTGTTCTTCTTCGGCTTCGACGCGCCGGCGGCGGAGTTGTAGTGCGGCGTCCAGAGGGAAGTGGAACTTTTTCATGTCTCCCTACCTGCCCGTTCGGTGCTGCAAGGGTGACGGCGATGTGTCTGAATAGCGCCTCACGACACGGGCCTCGAACTCCGAGGAGCATATCGAAAACTTTCGTGCGGATTCCATGATTGACTATGCGAGCGCGGCAGCGATTCGAGTGAGCGAATCGAGCGACTCTTCGCGCGAGACGTTGAGCGCGGCGTCCTGACGAAGGAAAGAGTCCAGTTGCGGGCGGGCCTTAATCACCGCGTCGAGCAGCGGATTCGCGCCGGCGACGTAGGCGCCCAGGTTGATCAAGTCCTCCGACCGGCGATAGGCCGCCATCGCCTCGCGAACGCGCCGCGCCGCCTCTTTTTGCTGCGGTGTCGATACGGCGCTGGCCAGGCGGCTTACCGACTGTAGGATATCGATGGCCGGATAGTGTCCCGCCGACCCAAGCTCCCGGGAAAGGATAATGTGGCCGTCGAGGATGCCGCGAACGGCGTCGCAGATCGGCTCGTTGAAGTCGTCGCCTTCCACCAGCACCGTAAACAGGCCCGTGATCGAGCCCTTCTCGAAGTTGCCCGCGCGCTCGAAGATCCGCGGGAGCAGATTGAATACCGACGGCGGGTAGCCCTTCTGGCTCGGCGGCTCGCCAGCGGCCAATCCGATTTCGCGCTGCGCCATTGCCAGCCGCGTGACCGAGTCCATGATGAGCAGAACCTTGGCCCCCTGGTCCCGGAAGTACTCGCTGATGGCCAGAGCGACGAACGCGGCGCGAAGGCGGAGCGGCGCGGGTTGGTCCGAGGTGGCGCAAACAACGACCGAGCGCGCCAGCCCTTCCGGGCCGAGTTCGTGTTCGAGGAAGCCGCGAACCTCCCGGTTGCGTTCGCCGATCAGCGCCAGCACACTGACGTCGGCGGCGTTGTGCTTGGCCATCGAGCCGATCAATGTGCTCTTGCCGACGCCGCTGCCTCCGAAGATGCCGACGCGTTGGCCTTCCCCGCACGGCAGGAGGCTATCAATCGCCCGGATTCCCGTCGTCAGCGGATTCTTGATCGGAGGGCGCGCCAGAGGTCCCGATGGTACGGAATACAGCGGGTAAGCGTCTTCGGAATCCAGTGCCGGGCCGCCGTCGATCGGCCGGCCGAACCCGTCGAGCACTCGCCCAAGAAGGCAATTGCCGACCGGCACCAGCGCCGCGCCGGCGCGCGCGACAATTGTGTCGCCGAGTTGTAGGCCGCCGGTGTCTTCAAGCGGCATCGACAGCAGCCGGCCGTTACGAAATCCGACGACTTGCGTCCGGACGCGCGCGCCGCCCACGAGTTCGATCTCGCAAAAGTCCCCTATGCCTGCGGCCGGGCCTTCGGATTCGACCAGCAGTCCGATCATCTCGGTGACCACGCCCGTGCAGCGGAGCGTCGCCATGCGGTCCAGGTCGCGGATGTAGAGGTCGGACGAGAA
>VFZQ01000378.1 GCA_016871135.1 Acidobacteriota bacterium
ATGCTCGCGATCGCGTCGTACTTGAGTTTTCTCCTCTTCCTGAATCTCGAAGATCTGAATCGATACCTGTTCAACTGGAACGAACTCTTCGTGCGTATGGGCTTTCTTCCGATTGTCGGCCTGCTGACATTCCAGCTCGCCCGCGCCAATCGCGTCGAAGCGGAAAAATTTCAGGCCGTCGCCGAAGATCTTGCCCGCGCCAATCAAGAACTTGTCGAAGCCGAAGCGGCCATGAGGCGTAGCGAACGGCTCGCCGCGCTCGGCCAACTGACAGCCGGACTCGCCCACGAACTGCGCAATCCTCTCGGCACGATCCGCGCGTCGGCGGAGATGTTGCGCAAAGTCTCCGCCGCCGATGCGGTAAGCGTGGAGATGACAAGCTTTATCACCACCGAGGTTGATCGCGCCAATTCACTCGTCACTCGCTTCCTCGAATTCGCGCGACCGCTACCGTTGAAGCCCGCGCCCACCGATATTCATGAGGTCATGGACCGCGCCGTTGCGCAGTTCGAACGCACGCCCGGCCACCCCGATGTGAGCGTCTACAAGAATTACGATCCCGCCGTGCCCGCAATCTCGGTCGATAGCGAATGGATGGAGCGCGTGTTCTTCAATCTGCTGACTAACGCCGCCGAAGCAAGCCCCGCCGGCGCGACGGTGACGATCAAGACGCGGCCCATCGAAGGCTTCGTCGAGGTCTCCGTCATCGACCGCGGCAGCGGCATCGCGCCCGAACATCGCGAGAGCGTCTTCAATCCCTTCTTCACGACCAAGCCCAGCGGCGTGGGTCTCGGCCTGGCGATCGTTTCGAAAATCGTTGACGAGCATGGCGGGCAGATTCTCGTCGACAGCGAACCGGGCAAAGGATCGGTGTTTCGTGTGCTGCTGCCCGCGTGATGGGATCATAAGAAGATGAGTCGACGGATCCTCGTCATTGAAGACGAAGACAAACTGCGCCGCGTCGTGCAGCTGCAACTGCAAACCTCTGGATATGAGGTCGAACAAGCTGCAACCGCCGAAGAGGCGCTTGGCGCGATGGAACACGTCGACTTGATCCTCACCGATCTTAAATTGCCCGGTATGAGCGGCCTCGATTTCCTGGAACGCGCCCACGCAGCGCGGCCCGGGCTGCCCATCGTAATGATGACCGCGTTCGGCAGCGTCGAAACCGCCGTCGAAGCCATGAAGAAGGGTGCGGCCGATTTTGTGCTCAAGCCATTCTCGCTCGACCACTTGACCGCTGTTGTCGGAAAGGCTCTGGAGTTTCAAGCGCTGCGCGATGAGAACCGCCGCTTGAAGGACGCCCTCGGTGGGCGCTATCAACTGCACAACATGATCGGCTCGAGCAAGATCATGGAAGAGGTTTTCCAAATGGTCCTGCGCGCCGCGCCGACCAAAGCTACCGTGCTGCTCGAAGGCGAGAGCGGCGTCGGCAAGGACATGATCGCGCGTGCGATTCACTACCACTCGCCGCGCCGCGACAAGCCCTTCGTCAAGATCAACTGCACCGCGATCCCGGAAAATCTCATGGAGAGCGAACTGTTCGGCTACGAAAAAGGCGCGTTCACCGGCGCCTCGCTCGCCAAGCCCGGCAAGTTCGAACAGGCCGACACGGGCACTGTTTTTCTCGACGAAATCGGCGACGTCACGCCGGGCGTGCAGGTGAAGTTGCTGCGCATCCTGCAGGAGCGCGAGTTCGAGCGCCTCGGTTCGAACAAGACGCGGCACATTGATGTGCGCGTCATCGCCGCGACCAACGTCGACCTGCGCAAGGCTCTTGAACAAGGCACGTTCCGCGAGGACCTTTTCTACCGGCTGAATGTTCTGCCAATTCGAATTCCGTCGCTGCGGCAACGGCGCGAGGATATCCCTTCGTTGGCCGTGCACTTCATCCGCAAACACGCCGCCGAACTCGGCGCCAGCGAACTGGAATTGACTCCCGACGCGCTCGAAAAACTCACCGCGCACTCCTGGCCCGGCAACGTCCGCGAGCTCGAAAACGTGATGGAGCGATCGCTCGTGCTCGCGGGCGGCGAGCGCCTCCACGCCGCCGATGTTCGTATCGACTCAGCCCCGCGCGCCAAGTCCGCCGGCGGCGATCCCGGATTCCTGCCCGACGGCATGACGCTCGATCAGTACGAAGAGTCGATCATCCGCGAAGCGATGCGCCGCGCGCAAGGCAACAAGTCGATGGCGGCGCGACTGCTCGGACTCACGCGCAACGCGTTGCGCTATCGCCTGGGTCAGATGGGCATGGACGCCGGCAGCGACGGCCCCGACGCCTGAGCCGTTTTTCTGCCCGATGCCCATAGTTCCCGCAGGAAATATTCGACAGGCAGGATCTCAATGCCGTCATCGGTGCGCCGCGGAGCCGGTTCCTGACTGACGACGATAAGCCGTTTCAGCGTCGTTTCCTCGCGGAACGTTCGCAGATGTTTCAAGTGGCGCTCTGTCACGTTCTCGGCTCCTTTCACTTCGATCGCCGTGTGATCGCCAAGCACGAAGTCGACTTCGGCCCCCGAGTGCGTTCGCCAAAACGTCAGAGGCTCGTCGCTTTCGTTGTAACTCAGCCATGCTCGAAGCTCTTGCCAGATGAGATGTTCGAACGCCTCGCCGAATTCGGTCGACCCCGCCTCGATCCGCGGCCGTTTACGCAGGTGATTCGCCACCCCCATGTCGAAAAAATAGAACTTCGATGTCGCCACCGGCTTGCGTTTCGTGAACTTCTGAAACGGCGGCAGCGTTGAACCGATCAGTGTGTCCTCCAACAATTGATAGTGCTCCCGCACCGTTCGCGACGGCACCTGGGCGTCCGAACCGGCTTCGGTGAAGTTGATGATCTGGCCGTTCGCCGCCGCTGCGACGTCCAGGAATCGCGAGAAGGTCTGCATGGAGCGCACAAATCCTTCCGCGCGAATCTCCTCGGCCAGATACGTCGAGACATACGACTCCAGCGCCTTCCCTGGCGATCGTGCCAGCAAAACCGACGGCAGCGATCCATACCGGCACCGCTCCAACACCCGCGCCCCGCCGAGTTCCGCGCTGATCAACGGATGAAAGTGCATGATCCCAGCCCGGCCGCCGAGCAGGTTGATCCCCTTCGCCCGCAGCGACCGTGCGCTTGACCCCGTCATGACAAACCGTAGCGCCCGATTTCGATCGATCATCGCCTGGACTTCATAAAGCAGCTCGGGCAGCCGTTGGATCTCGTCGATGACGATTACCTCTTCCCGCCCTGTCAACCGTTGCCGAATCAGTTCCGGCCTGTTCGACAGTTCGCGAAAGACGTTCGTTTCCGACAGGTTATAGAAAATCGCGTGCGGCAGTTCCTGGCGCAGATACGTCGTCTTCCCCGTCTGGCGAGGGCCGAACAGGAAGAGCGAATAGTGAGATAGAGGCCCGGACAGACGTAGAGCGCGCTCCAGCATGGTGCTTCTTATGATGCCAGATTTTGCCAAAATCCGCAAGAGTGTTGCGGATTTTCATACAGACGTCTTACGTTACAGAATCCGTATGACGGTTGCCGAATTTGGCTAAAATCGGCATGTGAATTGCGGATTTTGTCTAAAACCAGCCGTCGATGTACATCGGTTTCTCTGGCGGCTTTCCCAGGCACCAATAGCGATCAAAGTCATTTATGTCAGCAACTTGCGATAGAACTTCCTCGTCGATGAGCTGCTTTCCGGAGTACGTCCCAGGCTCCTGCGCAAAGATCGCCATCGCCGCGTCGCAAACGATCTCCGGGGTCCGCCACTGTGACCGGTCCAGCATCCCCCAGTTGATCGACGCCTGGCTTTCGATGATCGTTCGCGGCCACAGTACATTGGCCGCAATATTGTCGGCTCGCACTTCCTCGGCCAAGCCCATGTACACATGGGCGATCCCTAACTTCGACGCCATGTAGGCCGCCTTACCAGGCATCCCTTTCGCGACTATCGGCGGCGTGAAGCCGAGTAGATGCCCCCATTTCTGCCGCTTCATAATCGGCAGCGCAAAGTAGGCGGTAAGGTACGCCGCGCGCACGTTCACCGACATCATTAGATCGAACCGCTTGACCGGCGTGTCGGCGACGGGCTGCCACCACAGCGCCCCGGCATTGTGAATCGCGATGTCGATCCGCCCAAACGTATCCGCCGTCCGTGCCACCGCTGCTTCGACGCTCTTCTCATCGCGCACATCGCAAACGATCGGCAGCGCGCGCCGCCCTTCGGTGCGCACCAGTTCCGCTGTCTCATGAATCGATCCGGGCAGCTTCTCGGTGGATTGCTCCGACTTCGCCGCAATCGCCACATCGGCGCCTTCGCGCGCCAACCGCAGCGCCAGAGCTTTGCCAATCCCCCGGCTGCCGCCGGTAATAAACGCCACGCGTCCGGAAAGATTGGGATGAAGAGGGTTCATAACCCTCCCAGTTTACGGCGTCTCCTTCACGACCGTGAACGGCGCCTGTGCCCGGAACGCCTGCGTGCGATCGGTCAACCGCGCTTCGATCACATAGTTCCCCGGCCGCAGATCCAACTCGTCGGTCACCACCCAGTTCCTTTCGCCCGACACCGTCTCATCGCGAATCACCGCCGGAAACAGCCGTGTCGCCGACCACGTGTACACCGTCTCCCCCGTCTCGGTCCGCACCGAAAAATCGTACGACTGCCCGCTCGTAAAATTCAACACCAGCGGCGTCTTCGTCCAATTCTCTAGCGTCAACCGCAACATGATCCGCGCCTTAGACGGATACTCTCGTTGATCGAGCGACAACCGGAACCCATACTCGCCCGACGCAATCACCGATGCGTTCCCGATCCGCGCATAGGTCAGTTGATACCGGCGCGGGCCGGTAAACGTATTAAACGTCCGCTCTGTCAACCCAAGCCCTGGCACAAACACATCGCCAGTCACGCCCGCATCCGCGCAGTTGGTCGCCGAGTAGGACACCCGCACGCCGCCGCCCCACTGCCGGTCCAGCGCATCGACTAAAACATCTTTCGCCTCCACGCGCGCACGCCCCGTACACCGGTCAAACCCAGTCGCGTAACTCGTGCCTTCCGCGGCGTTGAAATCCGCCCACACAGACTCGCTCCCATCGGCGTTGCGCTGCACAAGGCGATTGGTCTTGTCGACCCGCAGCCGCGCCATCTCGCCAAACAATCCTCGATAGCCAAAGTACTCAACGCCGTCGATCTGTTCCGCCGAAACGACTTCCGCAACTCGCACATCGCGCACCGGACCCTCGCCGACGCGATAGATCCACTGATTGCCCACTTGCAAAGGAAAGAACTGCGCCGGCGCGATCGCGGCGGCGCAGAGAAAAACGGTACTACGCAACATGTTCACAATATCCAGACGCGAGGGAGAGGCTTCAGGTTGGCCATTCAAGCGGAAAGTTTACGCAATTCACGCGAAGGTGTAGACGCCGGGTTGCGGCAGCGGCGGCACTTCCATCTTCTCTTCGTAGCCAAACTTCTTCGGCTGCAAATCAAGCTTCGAGTTCATGGCCTGCTCCCACGTTATCTCTTGGCCCGAGTACGCCGACTCCCGCGCCATGATGCAAGTCAGCGTCGACTCTGCCACCGCCATCGCGTGATTGATATACGGCCCGTCGCCGCGAATCGACTTCGCCAGCGCGGTGTGCTCGGCCACATACGGCTTCGGTTCCGGTCCCGGTCCGGCCAAATCGAAACAGTTCGACCGCCCCTTCGTTCCAGCCAGCAGTTCCCCAACTTTCCGGTAGATGTGATTCCCCGCCGGGAACTGACGGCAGTACGACGACACGCGAATGCCGCCGGGATATTCGAGATCGGCCGATACATGATCATAGATGTTGCCGTAGATCTCGTCGGACGGC
>VFZQ01000379.1 GCA_016871135.1 Acidobacteriota bacterium
TCAAGCGTCGCAATGTTGCGTTGCCGTCAAGTCATCCCAATGCGGATGAATCGGCGGTTCCGACGGCCCAGAACACCCCTGGCGCTATCTACAACACGGAATCCGGATTCTACAATCCGAGCCCTGCGTTGGGTGGCGGCAGCACGGACGCTCGTAACCTGAGCACCGCTGGCTTGGCCGATCACGGCACCCGCCTGATGGCTCGCTTCAACAACGTTCCGGCCGGCATGGCCCTGTACGTTTCGGCGTACACGGTCGGGTCGTCTGGCGACGCTTGCGCCGGCTTGCCCTGTATCACGACCGTCCGCAATGCGACCACCGCCAGCGCGACGGCCGCCCGCTTGATCACGACCGACTCCAATGGCGGCGGCGCGTTCTCGCGGGTCATCACCACGAACACTGCCACGAACAACACCAACGCGAACAACGGTGGTGGTGGTTCGGGCACGGCGATCCCGACTGCTCCGATTACTCTGAGCAACGGCGCCGGCACAGCGGTTTGGGAAGTCATGGACGCTGATCCTCTCGTGGCTCAGACCTATGAATTCGCAGTCGCCGCGGCTTACGTGGCCAACACGTCCAACAACCTGCCGGGTCTCGGCACGGCCACTGTTGCTGGCAGCTTCGCGCCGCTCAGCACGGTGACCACCGCTTCGGGTTCGGCTCCGATTCCGCGTTTCGCTGACACCAGCGTCGCCCGGAATATCATGACGGTCAGCGCTTGTACCACGAACCTGCTCTTCCAGTTCTTGACGAACCAGGCAGGCTTCGACAGCGGCTTCGCGATCAGCAATACGTCGACGGATCCGTTTGGTACTGCGCCTCAGTCCGGTCCTTGCAAGTTGAACTACTACGGTGGAACCACCGGTGGCGGCGCTGCTCCGGCAGCCCAGACCTCCGCGGTTGTGCCGAGCGGCGCTCAACTTGTGGCCGTTCTGAGCTCGGGCGGTAACTACGGAATCGCGGCAACGCCGGGCTTCCAGGGTTACATGATTGCTCAGTGCTCGTTCCAGTACGCTCACGGCTTCGCTTTCATCAGCGACGTCGGTGCGAATCGTGTCTCCGAGTCCTACCAGGCCCTCGTGCTTGATGGCTCGATGGGCAGCCGCACGATCTTCTTCTCAGAAGTTCTGGGCCACTAAAGCAATCGCCTCTGGCGATCCAACCAAAACGGGGGAAGCTTTCGCTTCCCCCGTTTTATTGCTACCAACCCTTACGAAATCTTACATTTACCGTCTATTCCGTAATCGGTTAAGATGGTATCCTAGTACGAGCCCGTGCGTTCCCATGCCCGGCGCCACCCGCATTCCGAGTCCTTAATTCCAATCGATCAGAGGTTTCAATGCTCTTCCTCCGACGAACCATGCAGCTTGCTGCGTGTGTTTCTCTCGCGGCCATCCCCACGCTGGCTCAATCCGTAACCGCCACCAATCTATTCCTTCTCCCCAATTCGTCGGCAACATCGCCTATTGTGAGCGCGTTCCGGACGGATCCTTTCACCATTCTTTCTTCCTTCACCGCGCAGCCCGGCGCGTCCTTTGTGCACGTTCACCCGAACGGCCAGAAGGTCTACATCGTCGCCCGCTCGGGCGCCGATACACTCCTCGTCGTGGACGCAACAAATCCGGCGAATGTTCTCAAACGGGTCACGCTTGGCCAGGCCGAAGCCGCCGCGCTTTCGCCCGACGGCCGCCGGTTGGTTGTGGCCGCCGGCAGCGTTCACCTCATCGATACCTCCGCCGATAACGTACTGAGCACGATATCCGATCTCGGCGGCACGCCCACCGATGTTGCGATCGCTCTGGATGGCTCGCGTGCTTTTGTGCTGTCGCCCGGCGCGAACCGGTTGACGGCGATCGACTTGAACACAGGCCAGCTTGCCGGAACGCCGTTCACGGTCTCCGGCAACGCATCGACGGTCACGGTCGGCCCCGACGGGCTGGTCTACGTCACGGCGCAGAATCTGATCCAGATTATCGATGGACGCAGCATGACGATCGTCAAGGAGATCCAACTCAACGCGCAGCCGTCCCGGCCGACTTTTACCCCCGATGGCCGTTACGCGCTTTTGACAAATCGCACGCCCGTCACCGGCTCGTCCGTCATACAGATAGACCTGGCGACTTTTAGCATTGCGAGCATTCCCAACTTCCAGGTCATTCTCGACCGCATTCAGTTCGTTGCCGGCAACCGCGCCTACGCGATCTCCAGCCAGACAAAGCGTTTGTACGAGATCAGCATCAATCCGTTGAACGTCAATCCGCCATCCTTCTCGGGACTTGCGGAATTGAACAACGTCACCGACTTCGCGATCTCCAACGAAACACCCAGCGCCCGCTTCCTGTTCGTTGTCACCGGCGGCACCATGCACCGCATCGACATGACCGGCAATCCGGGCATCGGCGCCGGCCAGGTCGCGATTCCTTCCGCTCCGGGCCCGCTGACGTACTCCGCGCCGCAGAACACGGGATCTCCCGTTATCATTCTTCCTTACAATAATTCGCAGACAACTACGCCCGGCGGCACCTACCGCCCGCTGATCGCGCGCGTGACCGATTCTTTCGGACGGCCGCTATTTGCGGTGAACGTGACCTTCACCTCCGATAACCCGAACGCGCAGATCCTCGGCGCTCAGGCGACGACCAACGTCCAAGGCTACGCGCAGACCACCATCATCGCACCGGCCAACGCCGGCACGTTTAACGTCACCGCGAGCGCGGGCCCCGGCCCCAACGCTCCGACCGCTACCTACGTTCTGACCAGTTCCACCGGTTCCACGGGCGGCGGCGGCGGTTCGGCGACCGGACTGATGTCGATCGTTGGCGGAAACGGCCAGCTAGTCGTAGCGAACTTCCTGCTCACCAGACCGATGAGAGTTCGTGTCCGCGACAACAATGGCAACCCCATCGCCGGACAGTCGATTACGTTCTCGATTGCAAGTGGAACCGGCACCATGCAGACGGCCACCGCCGACGGCATCGCGATCCCCAACACGACTTGCAGCGGAAACGTTTGTACCGCGATTACGGATGAAAAGGGCGAAGCGGCGGCGAGTTTTCTGGCCGCGCTGGTGGCGCCCGGATTCTCCTGGCAGCCGCAACAAATCTCGGCATCCAACGGCCAGGCGACGGTGAACTTTATCATCACCACGCTGGAAAGCGGCGGCGTCATTGGCGGTACTCCGGTTCCGCCTAACGTCGAGCGGCTTATTCCGCAGGGCGATACGATCGTCGCGCAAGCAGGTACAACGGTTACCGAAGCCATCAAGATCCGAGTCGTCGCATCAAGCGGCCTCCAGGCCGGTCAGCCGATTCCGAATGTTGCGCTCACCGCGGCGACGGAATTTACGGATCCAACGCAGGGACCAACCGCTTCGTGCGCCGGTGACGGCGATGTCGCGCTCACTGATTCGCAAGGAATCGCGACCTGTAATCTGAAAGTCGGCGGGCGGCTTGGTCAAGCTGTTCTCACCGTGAGCATCGGCAACGCACTGAGCCTTGGCGGCCAGCGCATCATCCTCGATGTGCGGCCCGGTCCTCCGGCCTCCGTGACGCAAGTGCTCGGCAACAACCAGTCCGGTAACCCGGGCGCGCGACTGCCGCTCGTGTTCGGCGCGCAGATTCTCGACGCGTTCGGCAACGTGCTGACCGGGCAAACCGTAACCTGGGAAGTCGTCACGCCGAATTCGATCACACTGTCGAATATCGTCGCGACTTCGGACTTTAACGGGCGCGTCTCGGCTCTGGGCACGCTGGGCAGCATCGCCGGCACCAACCAAGTGCGGCTGCGGGCCGGCAACACGACCCTTCAAGTCTTTAACTTCACCGTCAACCTGACGATCTCTGCGCTCAACAAAGTGTCCGGAGACGCTCAATCGGCGTTGATCAACTCGGCGTTCGCCGCGCCGTTGGTCGTGGAAGTTCGCGACGAACGCGGGAACCCGGTGCCGAATCAGAATGTGCAGTGGGCGATCACGAACGGCTCGGGCACACTCAGCGCCAACGCGGTCGCGACCACCGCGAACGGTCAGTCGTCGATCACGGTCCGCGCGGGTTCGACGACGGGTACAATCACCGTCTCGGCCCGGTTGGGTAACTTGACACAGACCTTCACGCTGACCGCTCGTCCTCCGGGACCGGTGGTGTCGGCGAGCGGCGTCGTAACAACGGCGCGTAATCAGGCCGGCATCACGCCCTGCGGCTTGGCCACGATCTTCGGATCGAATCTGGCCTTCGGCGTCAATGGCGTGGTCAACCTGAATTTCCTGGGTATCGGCGCGCTGCCGACCTCCTACAACGGCCTGGAAATCCTGATCGGCGGCATTGCCGCTCCGATCTTCGCGGTATCGAACCAGGGCGGACAAGAGTCGGTGATGATCCAGGTGCCATGCGAAATCTCGGCGCCCGGAACAACCAGCATCGCGATTCGAATCCCTGGCGCCGTCGGCACGGTGGAAGGCGTTCAAGTCTTCCGCGCCGCGCCCGGCATCTTCGAGACAACGGCGACCGCCAGCACCCGCGCCTACGCGGCGATCATCCGCCCCGACGGCAGCTACATCACACCCAACAATCCTGGAAGGCGTGGTGAAGTGGTTTATGCGGCCGTTACGGGCCTCGGCACGGTGTCGCCGGCCACAGCAACCAACCGCGTCGGCACGGGCGGCCAACTGGTCAACGCCAACCTCATCGTCGGCTTGAACAACCAGGGCGTCCGTATCGTGTCGGCCAGCTACGCCACCGGTATGATCGGCATCTACTGGATCGGATTCGAGATCCCGAACGACGCTACGCCGGGTACATTCATCAACTTCAGCGTTGCGGCCGAGAGCCCGACCGGGCAACTCGTGTTTAGCAATCCGAGCACGATCGCAGCTATACAGTAAACACTTTCTTCGAAAGTTAGAGCCACTTGGGGGCCGAGTCTCACGATTCGGTCCCCTTTCTTATAATTAAAGGATGTCCCCGGCTGTGCTCGATCAATACGAGATGGTGATCGGACTCGAAGTCCATTGCCAACTCGCAACCAAAACCAAGATTTTCTGCGGCTGCGCCGTCGATACCGGCTCCGATCCAAACACCAACGTCTGCCCCGTATGCCTGGGGCTACCCGGCGCGCTGCCTGTGCTGAGCCGCGCGGCCGTCGATCTCGCGATCCGCGGCGCCGTCGCACTCAACTGCGAAGTGCAGCCCGAGAGCGTATTCGCGCGCAAGAACTACTTCTACCCGGACCTGCCCAAGGGCTATCAGATCTCGCAGTACGACAAGCCGTACGCTTTGCGCGGGCACTTGGACATCACCACCAGCGCCGGCGAGAAACGCATCGGCATCACGCGGATCCACATGGAGGACGATGCGGGCAAGTCGCAGCACGACGGCTTCCGCGATTCCGACAAATACACCTACGTCGACCTCAATCGCTCCGGCACGCCGCTCATCGAAATTGTCTCCGAGCCGGATTTGCGTTCCTCTGACGAAGCGTTCGCGTACATGACAGAGGTCAAACAGGCGCTGCAGTTTGCCGAGGTTTCGACCTGCGATATGGAGAAGGGGCACCTGCGCTGCGATGCCAACGTCAGCGTGCGCAAGAAGGGGGCGACGACGCTCGGTACACGCGCCGAGGTGAAGAATGTGAACTCGTTCCGGTTCCTGAAACAGGCGATCGACTACGAGTTCGAGCGGCAAGTCGCGATCGTCGAATCCGGCGGACGCATCGTGCAGGAGACGCGGCTTTTCGACGCCAATACCGGCGAGACGTTTTCGATGCGCTCGAAAGAGGACGCGCACGACTACCGCTACTTCCCCGAGCCCGATCTGGTTCCGCTGCGTATCGGCGCCGCA